>CAXMTQ010000332.1:0-2562 GCA_964196205.1 uncultured Desulfobacula sp. | reverse complement strand
ATGTTAAAAAAAATGTTGTCCTTTTCAAAACCTGACCAGGAGGAGCGTCAAAAAATTGATATTAATGTGGTTATTGAAGAGTTGATGCTTTTGTATGAAAAAAGATTAAGGGAAAACAGCATCAAGGTGAAACTTGATCTCCTGGAAAACCCTGGAATTATTATTGCCTCCCGGGATCAACTGCGCCAGGTATTTATCAATATGTTTTCCAATGCAATGTATGCCATGCCCGAAGGCGGCGATCTTGAAATAAAGACAAAACTCCAGGGAGAAATGCTCTTTATTATCATCAAGGATACAGGAACAGGTATAAAACCCGGGTATATTGAAAAAATCTTTGATTCATTTTTTACCACCAAAACAGATAATGTGCAGGGTGTGGGGCTTGGACTCAGTGTCTGCTATGGTTTTATCAAGGACCATGGAGGGAATATTGAGGTTGACTCTAAAGAGGGCAAATGGACAAAATTTACCATAACCCTTCCTCGACAGGTTGTTACATAATGCAAAATCATAATTTTTGCTTGACAAAGAAAACCTTATTAAATAACTATAATTGATTCTGACAGGTTGTGTAATAGCCTGTCGACCTGACAAGGAGGTGTTATGGAAGACGCACTAACCGTGTTCACTGCAAGCCAATACTGCAATGTTTCATCAAAAACTATTATAAACTGGATGGAAGCCGGACATATCAAAGCTCACCATACTGTTGGCGGGCATCGCAGAATAAAAAAATCTGACCTTGAAATATATATGCGCAGCCAGGGAATACCTATTCCTGATGAAGAAGATGAGGAGACAAGGAAAAAAATCCTTGTTGTGGACGATGACCTGATCATTGTCGAGTCAATTGTAATGGCATTGGAAGAGGATGAATTCAACTATGAGGTTATTTCAGCCTCGGATGGTTTTGAAGCAGGGTTGCAGGTGGAGCATTTTAATCCTGACCTTTTAATTCTTGATATAATGATGCCTGATATCAAGGGATATGAAGTGTGTAAAAAAATCAAAACAAATGATAAAACAAAAAATACTAAAATTATTGTTTTATCTGCATATCTTGATGATGAAAAATTTGCCCAGATGAAAGAGAATGGTGCAGATGTCTGTTTTTCTAAACCTTTGACCCTGGCAAAACTAAAAAATGAAGTAGCCAAACTGCTCGGATTAAAAAAAGAAGAAGGCGAATCATGACCCTGAGGGAATCCTTAACACAAAAAAAATTTGTTGTTACTTCTGAAGTACAGGTTCCCCTTGGCGACGAAGAGTCTGACGGGCTTGTTGAAAGTCTTGGAAGAGTAAACGGTAAAACAGATGGAATGTCTGTATCAGAGATGGAACTTGAGGGTATTGTGGGTGATACCATTAGAACCTGCGGTCTTTTAAAAAAAAACAACCTTCCTGCCATTTACCAGACCACCACAAGGGATAAAAACCGGTTTAAAATACAAAAAGATCTTATTCTTGCCCATGATACAGGGGTTGAAAATCTTCTGGTCTTTACCGAAGATTACAGAATTACCGGTGATACTCTCCAGGAATCAATGTTTTTCCATGTTGATTCAGGAAAACTGGCATCGGTGATGGATCATTTGAAAAAAGGGGTTACAGTTGAAGGGGCAAAACTGGATAACAAAATTGAATTTGTCCTGGGTTGCGGTGTTGAAACGCCTTGGGGAAAAAGTATGCCAAAACAGGGACTGGAAGAGATGGAAGATATGATGAATGTAGGTGTTGGATATTTTTTAACAACACCTGTGTTTGATATGGATCCATTTATCAAATTCATGAAACAGGCTGAACCTTTTAAAGTCCCTGTGATTGCCGAAGTCATGATTTTAAGATCAGCAGGAATGGGCAAATTTTTGAACCGCCATTTTAAACCCGGACTTGTACCCGAGTGGGTGATAGGAAAACTTGCACAGGCAGAAAACAAGCAACAGGCAAGTATTGAAATTTTTGAAACTCTTGTTACAAACCTGAAAGATATCTGCCAGGGAGTTCATATTGTTACCATTGGTGGTGTTGATAATCTGGAGCAATATCTGAATGCTGCAAAATTAAGATAGTGTCTGGGGTGTGACCCCCATTTATTTCAAGGTATGCAGATTGTTTTGAATGGTCTGTAGTAATTCTTTTTGTTTATTGAAATTTCCTACACGTGTCGCGTGGATCAAATCATTTTCATCAAATTTTTTGAATCTCCTTAATCCCTTTTATAACGCCCAATAAGACGGTTCATTCCGATAAGATGTGGCTCTACCTTTTCCAGAAGCTGCCACAGATTCAGTCCTGGTTCCAGTGCCACTGTCTTATTCAGTACCAGCACCCAAAAATAATAATTGTGCAGGCCGTGCCCGTTGGGCGGCATGGGGCCGTTGTAGCCGGTTTTTCCGAAATCAGTAATACCGTTGGTAAACAAATGGGTGCCTTCATCCAGATGCGTCACATCTCCGGGAATATTATACAGCACCCAGTGAACAAACCCATAGGTACCTCTGCTGGTTACCAGCGGGGCATCCGGGTCGTGACAGATAACGGCAAAGGCCTTTGTTCCCT
>CAXMTQ010000331.1:0-2565 GCA_964196205.1 uncultured Desulfobacula sp. | reverse complement strand
TTCCCATGGAAGTGCAGGAAAAAATTTTAAGGGCGGTTGAGTATGGCAATTTTGAAAGAGTAGGCTCATCACAACCTATTCATGTTGATGTCCGTATTGTTGCTGCAACAAATATTGACCTTGCCTTTGCAGCACACTCTGGTGAATTTAAGCAGGATCTCCTGGACAGACTATCTTTTGAAGTAATCTATGCTCCTCCTTTAAGGAATAGAAAAGAAGATATTTTAATTCTGGCAAGCCATTTTGCAGCAAGAATGGCTTTTGAATTAGGACGCGATGATATCCCCGAGATATCATCACAGGCTTTATTGGCACTTGAATCATATCCATGGCCGGGCAATGTCAGAGAGTTAAAAAATGTTATAGAGCGTGCTGTGTATAAATCATCTTCCAATAAAATTATTGAAATTTCTTTTAATCCGTTTAAAGACCCTTATGACAGCACCCTGGAAAACAGACAAGTTAAAAAAAACATAGAGAACAAAAACAAGGTATTGGAAGATACTACCAGCACGTCTGCTGCACACTCTGAAACTGTTCTCAACAAAATTTTAAAAAAACCTTTAAAAGAAGCTGTGAAAGAACTTGAGCAGCACATGCTGCAGACTGCATTAAGAGAGAGCCGGTATAACCAGAAAATAGCTGCGGACATGCTTGGGCTTTCATATGACCAGCTTCGCGGTATAAAAAGAAAGTATAAAAATTGACATAATGGTATGCCTGATATTTACAGAAATTGTTAATCTCTCACTCTATAATATAATTTATCGAGAATTACTGGAATAGTTTGAGTTTTATTTATTTTTTTGATATGGAATTTTAAGACTTTTTTCTACCCCACTCTTTTATTTGATGCGCATTACTGAGAAACACTCTGGTTTTTAAATTAATTTAAAAAAGGATTGTCCCATGGAATTCCCTGAAGGCAACTCTCAAAAACCTGAAGGCATCAAATTCAAAAAAAAGGATAAGTGATATTTATGACTGGTGCCTTCTGGTTGAATACAATAATAAAATCTTTATCTTTATGGACAATAGCCTATGGGACAGGCAGTCTTGTTTATTATAAAGATGTAAAGGTCAACTATACCAGAAAGATAAATCATTTTGCTCTCTTTTTTCTGCCCATGTATTTTGATACAGTAATCCCATATGAAAAATCAATTGAATTTATTACAATAGGTGGTTTTCTGAGTGTTTTAACTCTAATCATCTATATCAGCCCTGTGAGATCAAGAGTACCTTTTATAGAAAGGATGTTTTTATCCTTTGATCGACCTGAAGATCGTCCTTACACCCTGAAATGGCTTTCCACCCAGATAGCTGTGGGTTATATTATTATTATCCCCATGATATTTCTTTTTTACAAAGAAGGTTTGAGTAACCTTATCTTTATTCCTATTCTTATAAACGGTATTGGGGACGGCCTTGCAGAGCCGGTGGGAATAAGGTTTGGAAGATTGAAATACAAAACCTATGCTCTTTTTTCAAAAAGAAAATATGTCAGAACCATTGAGGGCAGTGCCTGTGTATTTATCACAAGTATAATTGTTATTTTTCTGTTTAAATCTTACTTCAACCCTGCTGAATTTATCTGTGCACTTATTGTAATACCCATAGCCATGACCCTGGCTGAAGCATTTGCTCCCCATACATGGGATACGCCCTTTCTGTTTTTTGTTGGATATCTTACTCTTTATATAATTACACGGATTCCCTTTGGCTGATACTTTTTTTTAAAAGGCTGTAAATTGAATTTAAAAAACACACAAACCCTGATATTTAAAAAAAATATTGTAGAGGCAGAATTTAAGACCCCGGATGGTAAACTGCAGCGCACATCCATTGAAATCAGGATTGATCCCATTACCGGACGAACAAGCCGCATTGCCTTCAGCAGATCCAGGGAGACGGAGCCTGGAACAAACACTTTGCCCCAGCCTCCGCCTGATTCCTTTGCAGAAGATGATTGTCCCTTCTGCCCTGCAAATGTTCTCTCCCAAACCCCGACCCTGAGATCAGATATCTTTAATCAGGACCGTTTATGTCGTGGAGAATCCATCCTCTTTCCAAACCTCTTCCCCTATGGAGCATATTCAGCAGTCAGCCTTATTGGCTCCCGCCACTTTGCCGAGATAGGAACAGCATCACCGGAAGAATACAAAGACAGCCTGCTCAACTGTATCAATTATCTGAAACAGATCAATAAATTTGATCCCAGGGTTTGTAACCTTGCCATTACCCAGAATCATCTGCCTTCCGCAGGGGGATCACTTGTTCATCCCCATCTGCAGATCAATGCAGAAGTCATCTCGGCAAATTATCAACTTTTTTTTCGCAATAAATCAGCAGAGTTTCAAAGTGTTGCAAACAGATCTCTTTTTTCAGAATATATCAAAGCTGAAAAAACAAATAAAATCAGGTATATCGGGAAAACAGGCAGATGGGAGTGGTGTGCTGCATTTGCTCCTGAAGGATTTTTTGAAATATGGGCAATACTTCCCAATACCTTTTCCATATTTGCACCACAAGATCTGGATTGGGCAGATCTGTGCCTGGGGATAA
>CAXMTQ010000330.1:0-2571 GCA_964196205.1 uncultured Desulfobacula sp. | reverse complement strand
ACAATATTTGATCTCTTTTTCTTTCTCCTTTGGAAGAAATTGTTTTAGCATAAATATCCTCAAAACAGTGAGCATCCACACAAAAATCAAACCTGATTTTTAAATCCGTAAACGGTTCCAGGCTTGAAGATATCTTAGCCTCTATTTCATGGCCATTTACTGATATTGTTTCTCCCATTATTGGAATGTCATCAATCTTTTTGTTCTTTATTTTCCAGCATTGAAACGGCAGTTTAATCTCAAGGCTGTTTTTCTTTCCTATAGGAGAAACAAGAGCCACATCAAAACCTGCTTTAATGGATTTAACAGAGAAAAAAACAAGGGGTTGGCTCATACCCTTCATCATGACATTTTGTGGCAAATCGGCTGTGATTTTATCCTCAACCAGCTTATGAGTTGCTTCTCCTATGAGAATCTGGCCTCCTATTGAATTGGATTCTATCCTGGCAGCAGTATTAACGGCTGCACCCACTATTCCGTATTTCATTCTAAGTTCAGAACCGATATTTCCCACAATGACACTTCCTGTATTGATACCAATACCCATTTCAAGGGATGGATATCCCTGTTTTTCAATTTCAATATTCAAATCTCCAAGTTTATTCTGCATTTCAATGGCACAAGCTATTGCACGTTCAGGATCATCTCCGTGGCTTTCAGGTGCTCCAAAAACAACTAACAGAGCATCACCAATGATTTCATCTATGATTCCATCATATTTCTGGATGATTATTGACATTTTTTCAAGATATTGATTCAAAAGATCAACCATCTCCCCTGGATCTCTTGATTCAGAAAGAGTTGTAAAGCCTCTCAAATCAGACATTAATACTGTTATGATCTTTCTAGTACCTCCGATTTTCTGTCCCTGGGGTGATTCAAGTATCTCATCAACCACTTTGCTGGAAAGATATCTCCCAAAAGTATCCCTTATAAAGTTAACCAGCTGTAATCTTTCTTCGGAAACATCAAGAATAGTTTTAAGCATTTTTGACCTTGAGCTCACAATGGTTTCCATCTCATGGGGAGAATTCTCAGGTAGAGCAACCTGGTCAGCAGTGGAAATATCATCCTGAATCTTTTTATTGGCAGATGCAATAATTTCAAGAGGCGTAATTATTTTTTGAGTTAGAAATTCTTTTAAGGTCACCATCATAAAAATAATAATAATGGTCACAAGAACTATAATCCTTACACTGTACCAAAACAGATCCATGGCAGTAGCATCTGCTGTAACCCATCTATATCCAAGAGAATAGACAAGAAGCACACCTTCAATAAAAAGTATCCGCCAGAAAACACCCATTAAAAGGATTTCTCTTACACCCTTTTGTTCAGCCTTCTGATTATTACCCATTATAATAAGGTTCCGCAGTTTAATACTGTCATTTTATCAATCCCCTGTTTATTAAAATAATAGTCGGAAAAGGTTAACAATCCTTACAACAAATCAGTGCTTCTTAACAATCCATAACAATGCTTAACGACTTACCAGTATCATATTAATTGAAAGTTTCAAACCTTCTAATGCGTTAAATGGTTTATAATATCGAACGTATGCTGCCTTAATTCCTCTATGGATAAATCTTCAAATTCATCATAAAGGATTGGTCTGCCAATATTTACGCTTACCTCACCTGGTTTTAATAGAAAGCTTGCTTTTTTTTGATAATCAAACAACCCGGTAATGGCAAATGGTAAAATATCGGCTTTAGCTCCCTTGGCAAGATGGAAGGGACCCTTTTTAAATGAAGACATTTCTCCGGTTAAAGTTCTGTGGCCTTCAGGCAATATAGCAATACTCATCCCTGATATTAATGTTTTCCTTGCTGTTTCAAGGCTTGTAAAAGCTTTTTTTAAATTGTCTCTTTGTATTGGAATGCATCCCCATTTACGAATCAGATATCCCCACACAGGCAATTTAAAATGGTAAGCAGCTTCCACGGCTACAAAGCAAAGAGGAATAGCAGCTGGAACAACAAAAAGATCAAAAAGACTTTGATGATTACCCATTATAAGATATGGTTTATCAGATTCAATATTTTCCCTGCCTGTTACAACAAGTTTTATTCCCATAATTCTGATTAAAACAGTAAATAAGAATCTGGTAATTTTAAATGTCTGTTTTTTTGGAAACAAAAACAGACACACCACAAGAATAAGAGATGAAATTAAAAAAAACAGACTGCCTGTAAACCACAACCATATGGAAATTATTATTTTCAATTATAGATACCTTATCATATTGGGATGCACATTTATAATTGTTGGGGTGGAACCAAATAATTCACCATCGGGCAATAAAGTTTTATCAGGCCATGTTTTAATTTTTACAGTTTTAGCCCTGAAATGTTTTACTGCAGGATTACTGGTGTGTGTTCCTTTGAAGATTTTTGGCAATGTTGTAAGAAGGCTTGTCCTGGACATTTTCCCTGCAACAATAATATCCATAAACCCATCATCAATTTCAGCATCAGGAGCCATGAGCATATTGCCTCCAGTAAAACGTGAATTGCAGAACTCAACAAAACAATTTTCTTCTTTTATCGTTTCCCCATCAATTTCAAGTTC
>CAXMTQ010000329.1:0-2573 GCA_964196205.1 uncultured Desulfobacula sp. | reverse complement strand
TCATTTTTATCCAGAATAAAAGGTGATTGAATTATTGTAAGGCCATTTTCCCTGGCAGCTTCCAATAATTTTATTGTATTCTGGTAAACATTTTTTGATTCATATTCCTTTTTTATTAACTTATGAAAGAAACTTTTCTGAGTCCAGGTTTTTTGAAACTCAACAACAAGAATTGCTGTTTTTGAATTATCTGACATCTGTATCTCTCCTTATTTGTTTTGGATTTAAAATATTACTCTTTAAACAGAATTAAACCTTGATCTATTTTCTTTAATAAAGAGTTCAGGTTTTGTCTTTCATTTTCAGATAGATCCTTCATGAGTTGTGCAATACGACTGTAATAGTCGGGCAGCATCTTATCCAGGGCATCCTTCCCCACAACTGTAAGCTGAATACTGATTTTACGGCGATCTTCTTGATGAGCCAGGCGTTTTACAAGTCCCTTTTTTTCCAACCCATCCAGAAGACCCGTCATGGTGGCTCGCTTAACACCAACTTTTTGTGCAAGTGTTGATGGATTTATGGCCTTGTCAGGTGTCCGGTTCAACATAATCAATGTAAGAAAGCGCCCCTGGGATAAATCATGTCTGCTCAGAATATTCTCAAAGGCAGTTAACAGATCACTGCCGGTGCGCAGCAAAGCTGCACAGGTTTTAAGTGCAGATGGATCCAGTTCATGGTAACGTTTGGAAATCTCTTCTAAAGTTTGATCTGTTGGTAGGTCTTTGAGGTAAAACATAAAATATCGCTCCTTAAGTTTTTGTATGTCAACTAATAGTATGGCACCTAATTATAAATGTCAAGTAAAAAATGTATTTTAATTTGACAAGGCCACCCGTAACTGACAATATTTCTTACAGACAGTTATGATCAGATATCAAGGGAAGTCAAAAATGCAGCAGCAAAAAATATTAGACAACATTATTAAAGATTGTTTCTGGGACTTAGATTTTACTGACAAAGATCTTGCTGATATTATTAATTCAAAGGATATAAAAAAAAAATTTTTGTTTGATAAAATATTATTAAACAGTACAAATTTGTTTATAGACTTAAAGATATTTAATAGTGATGATTTAAAGATACTTATCGAGAAATTTGAAGTCCCAAACTTTAATTATGATTATACCTACACTCAACCTTGAAACGATTGATCCTGATTACGATGGAATTTTCCATGTTCAAAAACAGATAAACAAACAAGTAAACAGGGTTATGACAAGCAACTTTGCTTTTGGTGGAATAAACGCAACCTTGGTTTTACAAAAATAGGGTCGGGCATAAACTGCCGGACAATAAATGAAACAGAAGCAGCATAAGGAGAAAAAGTGACTGAAAAAATATCAGATACTGATCAAATTGCTCTTGTCACAGGAGCCAGTCGAGGGATAGGAAAAGCTATTGCCATTGCTTTAGCGAAAACAAAGCGGTTTGTATATCTTAATTTCAGTTCAAACAAGGAAAAAGCCAGTGAAACCCTGAAAGAAATAACCGATAATGGTGGAAAAGCCAGGTTGCTCCAGTTTGATGTTACCAATCAGGAAGAATCTGAAAAAGCTATTGAAACAATTATTTCTGAAAAAGGGACAATAGATATTCTGGTCAACAATGCCGGAATAAGGGATGACATGCTCATGGTCTGGATGAAAAAGGACAACTGGCAAAATGTTCTGGATACCAACCTGACCGGTTTTTTCAATGTCACCCGGCTTGCCGTAAAAAATATGCTGCCCAAACGATTTGGCAGAATTGTCAATATTTCTTCCACATCCGGACAGATGGGACAGGGTGGACAGGTAAATTATTCTGCATCAAAAGCAGGCCTTATCGGAGCAACAAGAGCTCTTTCCCGGGAAATTGCCAAAAGAAACATTACGGTGAATGCAGTTGCACCCGGATTTATTCAAACAGAAATGATTGAGGGGCTGCAGGTTGAGGAAATCGCTAAAATAATTCCTGCAGGACGGTTGGGCACACCGCAGGAAGTTGCTGCAACTGTTGTTTTCCTATGCTCAAAAGATGCAGGGTATATAACCGGCCAGGTGATTGGTATAAACGGAGGAATTATTTAAAGCAAAGAACCTTGAGAACTATTACGTTTTTTCTATTTAAATTATAGGTTGCAATGAAGAAAAACAGAGTAAAATAAGCTGCCATTACAAGTATAGGCATTCTTTCATGTCTTGGAAATAATGCCGAATCTATGTATGATGAACAAAGAGAGAACCTGGGATTTAAATCTCCTCTGACATCCAGAATATTGAATTTTTCACCCGTGGATTACGGCATTAGCAAAAAAGCACAGCGAACCATGTGCGAACCGGCCCTGTATTCATTTGCTGCCGCAAAAGATGCTGTCAAAGATGCAGGTCTTACTGATGATTTGCTGCATAATGACAGATGTGGAATTATTTTCGGCAATGACAGCACGATTAAAGCCGGAGTTGAATCCATTGATATTGCCAGAAAATATAATGAAACCCATTATATTGGCGCCGGCCATATTTTCAGGACAATGAATTCTACTATTACCATGAACCTTGCTGCCCATTTTAAAACCCGCGGTGCCAACT
>CAXMTQ010000328.1:0-2580 GCA_964196205.1 uncultured Desulfobacula sp. | reverse complement strand
TAGTTTTTCTGCCTCAGATCCAGGAGTTAATTTTTTCTTATCACTTGCTTGAACATCATTCATGGTAATATATCCTTCCCTTACTTAATTTAATGACTGACAGCTAAACCGTGTCTCTATGAAAAGTTGTCCAAACACAATTATGTTTTTCCAGCTGATTCGAGAACACTGTTTATCCTGTGCTTATAAAACCAGGATTCTACTTTTTTTAATTATTGAATATAAGATCTTTTGACTGTTCATGAATTTTTTCTACAAGATCTTCTTCTCCATAGCTTTCTATGTAAAATTTCATTATGGGTTCAGTTCCAGATGGTCTTACTGCACACCATGAACCATCCTCAAGTATTATTTTAATTCCTCCCATGGAAGCATTATTCCCAGGAGCTTTTGTTATTCCCGAAGAGATATTAATCCCTGCAATACTTTCTCCTTTAATGGATTGCGGGTCTAACCTGTTTAAAATCTGTTTTTCTTCATTGGTGACAGGTGAGTCAATCCGCTTGTAATAAGGATTTCCATATTCTGGTACCAGAATATCCTGATAAATTTCTTCAGGAGTTTTTTGGGTTTTTGCAAGGATTTCAGCTGCCAGCAGTGTCATGCAGAACCCATCTTTATCTGTAGTCCAGACTTCTCCATTCTTTCGCAGAAAAGATGCACCTGCACTCTCTTCTCCTCCAAAGGCAAGGCTGCCATTGTATAAACCCTTGACAAACCACTTAAATCCCACTGGTACTTCATAAATTTTTCGATTCAGCCCCTTTGCAACTTGATCGATCGTGGAACTGCTCACAAGGGTTTTACCAATTGAAACCTCTTTTTTCCATTCAGGCCTGTTCTGCAGTAAATACCAGATTGCTGTTGCAAGGTAATGGTTTGGATTCATAAGGCCTTTGGGTGTGACAATACCATGCCTGTCAAAATCAGGATCATTTCCCCAGGCAATGTCAAATCTGTCTGCCAGGGCGATAAGGTTTGTCATGGCATAGGTAGAAGAGCAGTCCATCCTGATTTTTCCATCCCAGTCAGCTGTCATAAATCCAAATTGCTGATCTACATCTGTGTTAATGATGTCCATGTTTAAATTGTATCTCTCTGCAATGGGCTGCCAGAAATGAACCCCGGCACCGCCCATGGGATCAATGCCAATCTTGATACCTGACTGTTGAATAATGTCCATATCAACAACCTGGGACAAAGAGTCCACAAATGGAGTAATAAAATCCAGCTCTGTTATAAAGGATGTTCGTCGTGATGCTTCAAAAGGTATTCTTTTAATAACATTTTTTTCTCTGCCTGCAATCTGGTTTGCACGATTCTCTATCCATGTGGTTATCGCTTTACTGGCAGGACCGCCTGAAGGAGGGTTGTATTTTATTCCACCATCCTGGGGGGGATTATGGGAAGGGGTGATTATAATACCGTCACTATGATTTGTTTTGTTTTTCTTGTTATGTTCAAGAATCATGAAAGAGATTACCGGCGTTGGCGTGTATTCATCTCCTGCATTTATAAAAGTATTAATATTGTTGGCCGCCAGAACTTCAAGTGAAGTCCTGAATGCTGGCTCTGAAAGGGCATGGGTGTCAAATCCAAGATACAATGGCCCGTCAATCTTGGTGGCTGATCTGTATTCGCAGATTGCCTGGACAGTAGCGGAGATATGCAGTTCATTAAATGTCCCGTTTAAAGAAGTTCCCCTGTGCCCTGATGTCCCAAACAAGACCGGCTCTTTAATATCATGGGTGTAGTAGGATGATATTAACCGTGATATGTTTGTTAAATTCGATTTTGGTACCTGTTTTCCTGCCAGTTCATGTAATTTCATGATATTTAATTATAAATTTATAACTGAATTATCACAATCACCAAAGGACGAGTGAACATAATTGTCAGCTCCAGGATCATTTCCCCAGGCAATATGATCAAAACAATACCTGAATTGATACTCTCTGCCTGTTTCAAGATCAAGGTGTGCAACAAAATCACCACTTTTGAGGGATTTCATGGGCAGATTGTTTTCATTCCACCCATTAAAATTGCCAACAAGAAAAATCTGTTTTGCATCTTTTGATTCTTTTTTGGAAAGTCTGAATGCTACCTTGCATATAGGACGGGTTTTTAAAAATTGTTTTTTAATACTCAATTTCACACCTCCTGATTTATAATGTCTACTTTATGATATTGGAATCATTTAACTGCTTTAATGATTATAAGATTTATATGGTTTAAATTGTATTTTGCGATTGGATATAAGCATGTCTCAGCCAAGTCAATAAAAATTATTATATAATAAAATATGGGGCAATGCAAATAATTTTGGTAAAAAACCTTTACTGGAAGTGATATTCGTCTTTGAAGATTTTTATTCTCAACCAGAGGAGCTTATTGAAGTTTTATAAAATGCATGTACACAATAATTATCTTATGTTATGTTTGAAAATTATTATTCATAATTAAAGATTAAATATTAGAATATAATTGCATAGTTACAGGAGGTGTCCTTGCAAACACGGATAAGTGTAATCCAATCTCCTACTCCTGGTGAATCTAAAGTTCTGTATTGTGGCGATAGTG
>CAXMTQ010000327.1:0-2588 GCA_964196205.1 uncultured Desulfobacula sp. | reverse complement strand
TATTCAAATATTTAGTTTAGGAGGACGGTTCTCATATAAACTGTGTCTGAGTTGGAATCTGGCGGTTTTTTTATCAGGCACGAAATAAAGGAGGTAAGAAGAATGCCTAAAGTCGTTAATACTTTATCTAACAAGGGACAAGGTAAAGAGAGTCCTGAAATTAAAGGTATTGCCCGCAGAGATTTTTTAAAATTCTGTACAATTACTGCTGCAAGCCTGGGATTACCCTTGAGTATGGGACAGGCTATTGCTGACACCATTACCAGCAAAAAACGCCCGCCTGTAATCTGGGTACATTTTCAGGAGTGCACTGGATGTACGGAATCATTGCTTAGAGCAACACACCCAACGGTTGAACATCTCATTCTCGATCTTATTTCCCTTGATTACTCAGAAACATTAATGGCTGCTGCCGGCCATCAGGCTGAAGCTGCTCTTCATAAATCCATTAAAGAAAATGAAGGTAAATTTATTCTTGTTGTGGAAGGCTCAATACCCACCAAGGATAATGGCGTATATTGCAAAATAGGTGGGAAAACCGCTTTATCCATTCTTGAGGACATTGCACCAAAAGCTGCTGCCATAGTGGCCATAGGCTCCTGTGCTTCATGGGGAGGTGTTCAGGCTTCTGCACCAAATCCCACAGATGCAAAAGGTGTTCCTGAAATCATAACTGACAGACCTGTCATAACTCTGCCGGGATGTCCTGCAAGTCCTTATAACCTGTTATCAACTGTTCTCTATTATCTTACCCTTAAAAAACTTCCAGAACTTGATGATAAAGGTCGACCAAAATTTGCCTATGGCAGATTAATTCACGAAAACTGTGAACGTCGTCCACATTTTGATGCAGGAAGATTTGCTATGAAATATGGCGATGAAGGCCATCGTCAGGGCTGGTGCTTATACCAACTGGGTTGCAAAGGTCCTGAAACCCATGCCAACTGTCCGATACAATTGTTTGGTGATGTTGGTTCCCATGCCTGGCCTGTTGGTACCGGCCACCCCTGTTTTGGCTGTACTGAAAAAGGAATTGGTTTTGAAAAACCACTCCATCAGACAGTTGAATCTGTTATTCCACCTGTATTATATCCAAAGGTTGGAGGGACTCAACAGGGTAAAGGGATGACTGTCGGAGGTGCTGCCATTGCAGGAGCTGTTGCTGGAGCTGCACTTACTGCCGGAATAAAAGTAACAAAAGCGCTTAAAGAAGAAGAAACTGAATTAGATAATCAATAATAAGGAGGTATATATGAAAGTTGATCGTAGAAATTTTCTAAAAGTACTCTCCGCCGGCGCTGTAACTGCTGCTGTTCCTGACAATGTTTTTGCAAGAGCAAAAAAAAATGTCCCGCCCGATGCTGTTGGAATCTTGTATGACTCCACTTTGTGCATAGGGTGTAAAAACTGTGAAATGGCCTGCCAGAGATATAACAAATTAACAGCAAAACCTTCTGACAGCAATAACACAGATTTTGATCCATACACTTTTGCTTTGAACAAGATCCAAATCTACAGGAATGGCGATAAAACAGATAAAGAGAGTAAAAATGCATACAGCTTTTTTAAAAAAGCCTGTATGCATTGTGTTGATCCAAATTGTGTCTCAGCCTGCCCTGCATCTGCATTGACAAAGGATGAGGATAGCGGAATTGTCTCCTGGAACTCAGATGCATGTATTGGCTGCCGCTACTGCCAGGTTGCATGCCCATTTTCAATACCGAAATTTGAGTATGACGCCGCTTTTCCTGAAATTATAAAGTGTGAAATGTGCCAGCATGTTCTGTTAAAAGAGAAAATCCCGGGCTGTTGTGATTTCTGTCCTACCGGAGCTTCAGTTTTTGGAAAATTCTCAGATATTTTGCAGGAAGCAAAAAACAGGTTGGCTCTGCCGGAAAAGAGTAATTATAATTATCCTGTTGGTGATCTCAGCGGTAAAAGATCAAAAAATAACCCCGTTAAAAAATACATAAATTATGTATATGGAGAAAAGGAGGGTGGAGGAACTCAATACGTGATTCTATCTGCTGTGCCATTTGAAGACTTGGGGCTTCCAAAACTACCTGATTATTCAAATGCTTCAAAGACTGAAGGAATACAGCACACTCTGTATAAAGGCATGATCGCTCCTATTGTCCTGTTTGCAGGACTTGCATTTACAACCTATAAAACTGCAAAAGCAGAAGATGAAAAAGGAGAATAAATATGAGCGAACTTAAGCCTATAAAAAGAAAAATCTTCACACTGCCGTTTTTCATTCTTTTGATATTATCTGTTATTGCCATTCCGTTTATTGTAAAACGGTTTATGTATGGACTTGGTGCAGTATCAAATCTAAGTAACGGATATCCCTGGGGAATGTGGATTGTATATGATGTAGTTACAGGGACCGCTATTGCCTGCGGAGGATACGCCATGGCAATTATGGTTTATGTGTTCAACAAAGGGCAGTACCATCCCCTTGTAAGATCAGCACTGCTTGCAAGCATGTTTGGTTATACCCTTGCCTCGGTTTCCATCTTTTTTGATGTTGGCAGATACTGGCAGATGTATAATATATTTCTGCCGTGGTACTCCAATACCAATTC
>CAXMTQ010000326.1:0-2592 GCA_964196205.1 uncultured Desulfobacula sp. | reverse complement strand
CTGCACAGCTGTGTTAGCAACAGGATTCGGTGTGCCGGCTGCCATGGCGTTTATCCGGTATGAATTTCGAGGTAAAGAATTTTTAAACACCTTGTTAATTGCACCCATCATGATTCCGGAAGTTGTTCTGGGGGTTGCCCTGCTGCTATTTATCCGGTGGTTACAACAACCAAAGAGTTTTGCCTTGTTGCTCATAGGGCATGTGGTGTTAACGCTTCCCTATGTTCTTCTCATTGTCCAGGCAAGGCTTGTGGGCATTAAAAAGGAATATGAGGAAGCCGCATTGTCACTGGGTGCAAACCCGTTTCAGACATTCAGGGAAATTACCTTTCCATTGCTGGCACCAGCTATTTTTGCCGGAATGCTGTTCTCTTTTACCATTTCCTTTGACGATGTAACAGCAACGCTTTTCTGGGCTACGGCACAGAACCAAACCGTTCCTGTAAAAATATTTGGTATGTTACGAAACTCTATCAGCCCTGAAATTAATGCCCTTGGCACGGTCATGATCATTTTAACCGTATCAACTCCTTTGCTTGCCGGATATTTAACTCGACGGTTTGCCAGGGGAAATAATAAAACAATAAGCTAATATATAAATACTGGATGTTAACCCACGGGGGTTTAAACTTTTAATTGTTTGGTAAAAGGAGTAAAAATGAAAAAGGATCTGGAAAAGAAGTTTGATGATGTTGTTGAGAGCTATAAAGCAGGAAACATTTCAAGACGTGATTTTGTAAAATTTATTACTATCTCAGGTGCTTCGTTGGGACTTTTGGGCGGACCATTTGGTCTTGTACAAAATGCATTGGCAGGAGATAAATCCATGACCGTACATTCATGGGGTGGGTCAACATCTGAAGCACTCAGAAAATTTGCCTTTGATCCATTTACCAAAGCCACTGGAATTGAAGTCATTGATGCGGCATTTACAGGTATGGCTGCATTTTTAACACAGGTAAAAGCCTCCTATCCACCTGGAGGAGAGTTCAATATTGCCCATTTAAGTGCTGTTTATGATTATGCCCGATACACAGATTTGGGTTTTGGTGTTAAATTGGATGAAAGTAAAATACCAAATCTTAAAAATGTAATGAGCAAAATGACAAATACGCTTAAAGCAATCAGTGGAGGAACTCTTTCTGCCGTACCTTATGATTTAGGTCAGACAGGTATTGCTTATAATACGGATAAAATATCCAAGGAAAAAGCTGAAGAACTTGGTGCATCCTTATTATATGACAAGAGCCTTAAGGGAAAACTGGGGTCATGGGGTGGAGATCATATAACAAACATGTGGTATGCCGCACTTCATACCGGGCAGGACCCCAATAATATCAAAGATGAGAAAGCAGTCTTTGCAGCTTTGAAAGAGCAAAGAGGAATGATTAAAAAATATTGGGCATCCGGTTCTGAACTGATGAGTCTTTTGGGAAATGGTGACATTTATGCAACAGTTGCATGGTCAGGCAGAGTCGGATTACTACAGAAAGAGGGTCACCCAATTGGATACCTTGCACCAAAAGGTACCTATTCCTGGATGGAATACATGTATGTACTTAAGGGAACAGACCTTGATGTGGCCCAGAAACTACTCAATTTTATGATTGAACCTGAGGCTGCTAAAGCCGTTGCCATCGGCCAGGGCTATCCGTCAAGTCTTGATCCTACAAAAGTTTCCATGCCGGACGAAATCAAAAAATTACCGGCATTTGACCCCACAGGTAAACTTGAAGGGTATAAGTTTGCAGATCCTGTATATTGGAATGGCCACCAACTTGAGTGGGCGGAAAAATGGGACCGGATTATGGCCGGTAAATAAGTTAATTACAATCATCTTCAGAACCAGGATTTACTTGATCATAATTTACCGGGTCACATATAACCTGGCTCTGAAGATTTCACACAAGATAAGTTGGGAGAGTATGGTTTTGAAACAGGAAAAAGACCCTTCATTTGTGCAATTTACAGGGATTGAAAAACGGTATGGAAAAGTTGTTGCAGTTAAAAAAATGAATCTTGAAATTCCGGAAGGATCTCTTGTAACACTTTTGGGGCCATCGGGATGCGGGAAAACTACATTATTGAGAATGCTTGCAGGGTTGGAAGCACCGACCTCTGGAGATATTTATATTAAGGGCAAACGAATAAATGACACTCCCATATACAAAAGAAACCTGGGAATGATATTTCAAAACTATGCACTTTTCCCTCATAAGAGTATTTCTGATAATGTGGCATTCGGGCTTAAATACAGAAATGTTTCAAAATCCACCATAAAAGAAAAGGTAGAAGCGGCATTGGAAACTGTCCGGCTTCCCGGGGTCGGGGATAGGATGCCTTCCCAGTTATCCGGTGGGCAGCAGCAGCGTATTGCTCTGGCAAGAGCCATTGTCATCGAACCGGATGTATTATTGATGGATGAACCCTTATCCGCTCTTGATGAAAATTTAAGAGAAGACATGAGAAGAGAAATTGACAATCTCCAAAAGGCTTTGGGTGTGACCACGATTTTTGTCACCCATGATCAAAGAGAAGCCTTGTCCATGTCAGATAAGGTGGTTGTTATGAAAGACGGATTTATCCAGCAGG
>CAXMTQ010000325.1:0-2593 GCA_964196205.1 uncultured Desulfobacula sp. | reverse complement strand
CAGGAGGCTGGCTCTATTATCACTCTTTTAAAAAGGCTGCCCTTCAAAAAGCAGAAACAAACTCTAAATCAAGGCTTGAACTTATCCAGAGACAACTGTCCACTTATCTGTCAGAGCACATTAAATCAGTTAAAGCTCTTGCAAACATAAAAGAGTGCAGAATTGCCCTTACAAAGCCAGGTATGGATTCAATAAAAAATATCAATACCATTCTGGATAATTTCAATGATGCACTTAGTGTTGAAGTCACTTACATATTGGATATACAGGGCAATACCATAGCATCCAGCAATAGAAATGCCCAGGACAGTTTTATGGGCAACAACTTCTCCTTTAGACCCTATTATAAAAAAGCAATAAGAGGCAATGGTACTACTTACCTTGCCCTTGGCGCGACATCAAAAAAAAGAGGTGTTTATTACAGCTACCCCATTTTTGACAAAACAAAAATTCTCGGTGTGGCAGTTATAAAAGCTTCTGTAGAATTTGTTGAATCAAGCCTGTTTTCCAGATCCCAGGGTATTCTTCTGTTTACAGACCCCAATGGAATAATTTTTATTTCAAACAAGGAAGAGCTCCGTTTTATGCTGTTGTGGGATATCAAGGAAGAAAAAATCACACAGATTAGAGAGTCAAGACAATTTGGAGATGGTCCCTGGGCCTGGACAGGCTTTTCCAAAAAAAATCCCGGAACTGTTATAAACAAACTCAAAGAAAACTACTTCTATTCAAGTATACATCTGGAAAATTATCCAGGCTGGGAAATAATTCACTTGAGAAATTATAAAGATATTGAAAAAATAATTGCGGATCCTTTTATAAAAATCATAGGCCCGATAGTTATTATTGTCTCTATACTCATTGGGATTGCTGCTTTTATCTTATATAGAAAAGCAGCCCAGGAAATAGTCCGACGGAAAAATGCAGAGAATGAAGTAAGATTAAGTGGTGAAAGATACAGAAATATTTATCATAAAACTCCGGTAATGCTTCACTCCATTGATACTGAAGGGCGAATAATCAGAGTCAGTGACCACTGGCTTGAAAAAATGGGATATGAAAGAGAAGATGTTATTGGAGAAAAACTGACCAGCTTTTATACTGAAGATTCACGTAGATATGCCGAGGATATAATATTCCCGGAATTTTTTGCCACAGGGTTCTGTGAGGATATCCCCTATACATATGTCACTAAAAATTATGAAAAAATTGAAATCCTTCTTTCCTGTTACGGGGTTAGAAATGAAAGCGGAGAGATAGAAAGATCTCTTGCTGTGAGCGTGGATGTTACAGAGAAAAACAGAACCCAGATGGCTCTTCAGGAGACAAAAGTTAAACTGTCCCAATACTCCATGGATTTGGAGAAACAGGTTACAAAAAGAACAGAAGAGCTTCAAAAAACAAAAGATAATCTTAAAAGACTCTCAGAAAACATAATGGTATCCCAGGAGAGAGAAAAGGCAATTGTTGCAGGAGAGCTTCATGATCATCTCGGGCAGGTTCTGACAGCACTGCGGATTGATACTGTATGGATTAAAAAGCTTCTTTCTCAAACCAATAAAGATGCAGAATCAAGAGCAGAAAAAATGTGCTCTTTAATTGATCATACCATTGATGATGTTAGAGAAATGGCTTACAGGCTTCGACCCAGGGTTTTAGATGATCTTGGTCTTGTTGATGCTTTGGAATCCATGATATCTGATTTTGAAAAAAGATCAAATGTCTCCTGTGTATTTAAGCATAAAAAAATTCCCCAAATTAATGAAACCCTTACAACAGCACTATATAGAATTACCCAGGAAGCTGTCACAAACGCTCTGCGTCACTCTTCAGCTTCAAGTATTGAAGTTGAACTTAAAATGGATGGCAATTTTCTTATTCTCAACATAAAAGATAATGGTTGCGGATTTATAAAAACAGATGAAAATGAAATCAATACTTTTGGTCTTGCCGGAATGGAAGAGAGGGCAGATCTTGCAGGTGGCAAATTAGAAATATTCTCAACTCCTGAAAACGGTACTGAAATCTGCTGCAAAATAAAAATGGAGGTCTGACAATTATGATAAAAATCCTTCTGGCAGATGATCACAGCATAGTAAGAGAAGGCTTAAAAAGAATCATTGAAGAGAGTGGGGAGATGGAAATAGTGGCAGAAGCTCCGGACGGGAAAACAGCCTTTAAACAAGCTTTAGAAAAAGAGATAGACGTTGCGGTTATTGACATTTCAATGCCGGGCATGGATGGACTTGAACTTGCAACCCGCCTGAAAGATCATTGTCCTGACTTACCTGTTCTTATTCTTACAATGCATGATGAAGAACAATACCTGGTAAGAGCAGTTGAAGCAGGTGCCATGGGCTATGTTACAAAACAGTCAGCTCCGGAACAACTTGTAGATGCCATAAAAAAAATTCATTCCGGAAGCAGATACCTTACTCAAAAGGCGAGCGAAGCATTGGCATTAAGAGTAATAAGAGGAAGTAATTCTAAAACACCCATAGAGTCTTTATCCATGAGAGAGCTTCAAGTATTGCGATTGCTGGCTCTTGGACATACAAACCATGAGATTGCTGAAACCTACAATATTGGTATC
>CAXMTQ010000324.1:0-2600 GCA_964196205.1 uncultured Desulfobacula sp. | reverse complement strand
TTGTTCATATATCTTAATTTCACCTGGGAAACACTGTTTTTTTTAATTGTCTCCTGTCAGGCACTTCTTTTCCAGCGGGTATAGATATATTCATAGAATTCTCCCATACTTAAGGGGATTGATGAAGCTCCCGCCCTGATATAAAAGTTTTCTATCCCTTTTTCTTTTACAAACACTGGTTTTTCTCCCGGTCGGACAGTAATCCTGCAGATATCCAGGTTTTCAATGGTCTGGATATCTGTTGAAATGAATTTATGGCTCTGCCTGCCCAGGTTAATACTTATCATATCTGAAAGTTTTAACATAAATCCATCTGCATTGGGTTTTTTTTGAAAAGTTTTATAATCAGATTCAATTCCCAGCAGTTTCCCTTCATCGTTCACCCCGATGAACAGGGTCCCGTCCCTGGCATTCATAAATGCTGAAATAGTTTTTAGAATAACAGATTCAAGTTTTTTGTCTAATTTTTCGGTTCTATAACTCCAGCGCAAAGAGGATTTAAACTCCACCCAGTCATTTTCTCCCCTGGCAATTAAAAGAAGCCAGTCCTCTTTGTCAAATGGCCTGTTTCCAGATGCAAGACCCCTTAATCTGGATTTTAGTTTTATTGAATAGAGTGCAAAACCAACACAGCCGGCCAAAAGCAGAGCTACTATTCCAATAATCCAGAATCGGTATTTAACAATTAAATGGGATGGTGCAATTCCCCATTTTTTATAAATATCCTCTTTGTCCTGTTTTGATAAACTTTTAATTCCTTTATTAATCACGGAGATCAACTCGGTGTTCCCTTTTGATACCCCGGCTCTGAGCTTTTTTGTGTACAGAGTCTGCAATAATCTGAATTTTGTCAGGGAGTCATGTTCAGCGAGAAGGAAAATAGCATTGGGAAAGTCCAGCGCATAAGCTGATATATTTCCAGCCAGGGCTTTTTTCACCACCTGGGCTGATCCTGAAAATAATTTTGTCCTGATTTCAGGATGGTTTTCAGACAAATACTCCATTACAAAATCATTTTCAATTACACCAACCACAGTATCACCAATATCATTGATTGAATCAATTTTCATATCCTGACGCACATAAAGATTGGTCTGAACATCCATCATAGGGTTGGAAAAATCCAGGAAAAGGCTTCTCTGACCTGATCTGAAAAGTCCAATCATGATATCAGCCTCTTTTTCTTTTACTCTGTCAAGGCACTGAGTCAGACTGCCGGGGACAAAAGTCAGATCCATCTGGTTTTTTTTACCCCAGAGTTTCCAGAGGTCAATCAATACCCCGACTGTCTCTCCCTTATTATTGATATAGGAGTAGGGCCTGTAGTCATCATAGCAGGCAACAGTAATTGATTCTGCACGTGCAGTGCTGAAAGCTGCTGCATTGCATGCTGAAATTATAAATATCACCATGAATATTTTCCATATATCTGAAAAATACCCATTTACTCTACTATGTCTTTTTTTTGGCGGTTTTAAAAAATTCAATCTCAATCCCATTATGCTGTCAGTTTTCCTGCAATGTTATAAAAAAGAACTTTATAGATAGGCATCAACATTAACATTGTCAATCTGTTCCGGTGCGAGATACTGCTCAGCATATGATTTGAATACTCCACTTGTTAAAAAAAGTTTAAAAAGGTCGCTGTCAAAATGACCATCTTTGTGCATAAAAGACATGATTTTTATGCATTCACTCAGTTTTTTTTGTTTTTTATAGGGACGGTCAGAAGCAGTCAGGGCTTCAAACACATCGGCAATAGCCATCATTTTTGCCGTTGTTGACATCTGGTCGCCAGTGAGTCTGCGGGGATAACCTGTCCCTATCATGGTTTCATGGTGACCTCCGGCAATCTCCGGTACTCTTTTCATGTGTTTGGGGTAGGGCAGTTTCTCCAGCATTTTAATGGTCTGGACAATATGGTCATTAATTTTAAAACGTTCTTCCATGTTCAGAGTGCCTTTTTCAACCTGGAGATTATAAACTTCTCCGCGGTTATACCTGTATTCAGGTTCATCAAGCTTAAAACCCCATGGATTATCATCTAATGTTTTTTCCTCTTTACTTTTCAGGATAAGATGCTCTTCTCTGTCACTGATTACATTTTCATGAACCGGTAAATCAGGGGCAGAGGTTCTCAGCATGCGCTGTGTTTCTTCCCATGAAATGCCAATACGGTTGTCAAGGGTTCTCAACCAGCTGTACTGCGCAATTTTATGAACTCTTTCAATGAGTTCAGGCGCCATGAATTCGCTGCCCTGGTTGCATTGGGCAATAAAGGCGAAATCTTGATCAAGCGTGGTGATTTTTTCATCAAGCTGTGCAAGCCTTATCTCTTTCTCTCCGGTTTTGGCAATGTTTTGCCAGCAGGCAATCTCAGCATCACGTTTCAACACCTCAAAACGCATTCTCACCTCATGAATCCTGTCATAAATTGTTTCAAGCTTGGTTGCTTTATCAACCACATAATCAGGTGTTGTAACCTTGCCGCAATCATGGAGCCAGGCAGCTACATGCAGCTCTTCCCACTGCTCTTCAGTGAGATTGAAATCTGAAAATATGCCATTTTTCTCTTCACATGCTGCTGTGGCCAGCATTTT
>CAXMTQ010000323.1:0-2606 GCA_964196205.1 uncultured Desulfobacula sp. | reverse complement strand
AAAATTAATTATTATTCTGTTGATGTTATTGATGCTTGTCGGTATGGCTGCTGCTTCCGATACGATGCTCATGTTTGTGGGTGAGGATCTTGAAGTCATTTCCATTGCATCCAGAAGGGAGGAGGCTGCCTGGAGCGCCCCTGCCATTGCTGATGTTATCACACGCGAGGACATTGATCTTAAGGGAGCTTTTACCATTTCCCAGGCACTTGAGGATACTCCCGGATTTTATATGAACCAGACTGAAAAGGGCAGTGTCTCTTATTTGAGGGGCATACAGAATTCAGCCCTGTTTTTGTTCGATACAGTGCCCATGGGATCAGGTATTAGAAAATCTGATACCATGATTGATTATGAAACCTCACTTGCACCTGTTAAAAGGATAGAGATCACTCGGGGTGCAGGGTCTGTGCTTTGGGGACCAGATGCCTTTGCAGGCGTGGTCAATGTTGTTCCCTTGTCCGGCAGGGATTTTCAAGGCATGGAAACAGGTTTGATTTTGTCCTCGGAAGATAAACCGGGTGAATTATACATGAATTATGGTCGCAATGAAAAAAAATGGTCTTCATTTTTATCCGTATCAGGCAGGTTGGCCTTGGAAAATGATAATCCTTTTAATGTGGTTAAATTCTGGAATGATGGTATAACGCCTGAGCCGGTTGAAACAAGGTATGGCCAAGATACCCCAGAGGATTCTCACTATATTAATTTTTACGCCTCTGCAACCTATGATGACTGGTTAACGATTTCCATGAAAATTGCTGATAGTCGGAACGCATACACTGTTTCTGACTGGAATCAGCATTATTTGTGGGAAGAACAGGTGTCTGACACATCATATGTATATAAACTGGAGGCTTCTAAAAAAATTAATCCCAACTCCGGGGTAAGATTTACAGGATATTACTCTACGACATCTCAGGATCACTCGATTGTGGACAGGGAGCTGGATCAGGAAGAATCCTCATTATTCGGCGAGGTTATATATGATCAATCAGTTTTTCATTCCAAGGGGCTGGTTACAATGGGCGCTTCATGGCGCCAGAATCAATTTGATCGGGTACCGGTGTGGGAAGATTTTTTTCCTGATTTTTTTGTAGATTCAAACCTTTATTTTCTGCCCCGGGTTGAACAAATTGATTTCAAAGATAATCTGGGCTCTTTTTTCGGCCAGTACCGCCATGAGGTTGGTGATATTGAAATCTGGGCAGGCGCCAGATATGACGATCATGATGAATATGAGGATAAGACAAGTTACAATACAGGCTTTGCCTGGAGCTGGGGTGATTTTATTCTCAAATCTCTTTATGGAACCTCCTACCGAAACCCCTTTGCCAGACAATTGCGGGAAACCGGAGGGGGTAAACTGGAAAAAAATAGTAATATCGATGTCCAATTGTCCTGGAAAAAATCAGACACCAAAGCTGCTGTTACTGTTTTTAGAAATAAGATCGAGAACCATGTCATGGAAGACCGGTATGCCGGGGCAGGCCTTTCCACATCAAACAGCCAGACCATTGATGGGATTGAACTTGAACTTGCCCATCAGCTGACAGATAATTTCAAACTCTCCTGCAATCTCACCTTTTTGGATAACAGTGGTCCAGATGAAACTTATTTGTATAATGATTATACTTATATTGATGAAGAGGGTAATATAGTAAAACATTATCAGAAACTTGACTATGCTTATGATACGGGTCCAGATACCCTGTTTGCAATAGAGGGGATCTGGAAGATAACAGACAAGATCACCCTTGTGCCGAAACTCAGATATTTTTCCCAGCAAAAACTATATTACCCTGTGGAAGATACTAGTAAGACCTGTGATTCTGCCTGGATTATGGATGCCAACCTGCTGGTAAAAGAAATATTTCCCTTTGATTTGTCCATTTATCTGAACAATATCTTTGACAATAATTATTCATCGCCGGGCATCTATTCTGTCAATCAAAATCAGTCTTTTAGTGCGGGTTTGATGATCAGGATGAACTGGTAGAAGAAAAAAGAAGTTACAGCAAGTGGCCATATTTGGCAATATTCGGCTATATCTGGACACCCCTGAATTTAAAAGACCTTGTTTTATGGGGCATTCAGGTTTGGCACACTCTTTGCTTTAATTAAGACAATTCATGAAAAAATTTTTACATACAATTTTAAATATGGTTGTAGCTATTTGCCTGGCAGCCGCATTGTCCATAACTTCAGTGCAGCGTGCCAGGGCTGATGATTTAGATAAAAACAGCCTTTTTATCATTGAACTGATCAACTGGATCCGCCTGGATCCACTTTCATATGCAGAAGGTCTTGGGTACAGCAGGGAATCTTTGATTGAAGATCTGCCCTGGCTGATGGATTTTACTGAAAACAAGCTGCCTTTGCTGAATATCACCGAGTTTTTAAATAAAAAAGCATCATTTCTTAACAACAGCATGAACTTTGATGAGTCCAGCTATTATGAAACAAAGCTGGACGCTTTGCAAGCTGATCCTGATACTGCAGACGAATAGGCAGACAAAACAGTCGATGATGTAAAAGCAGCTTTTGAGGCTGCAGAGCTTACTGCTTTCGGTCATAGGATAGAGTTTGGCTCAAGTGAAGAAGGT
>CAXMTQ010000322.1:0-2617 GCA_964196205.1 uncultured Desulfobacula sp. | reverse complement strand
TGCTCCCTTGAAAAAGAGAGTTTAATGGAAGTTCTTCTTTCTTGTGATTATTGTACAACCAGTATTGAAGAACGGCATCTTTGCTATAGAAAAGCTGCTAAAGAGAGTGGGATGAAAGCAAGAACCTGTATCCTATCCTAAGACATATTTAATTTAACTTAATAATTTAAGCCCGGGTTTGCCCGGGCTTCTGTCACATCATATGTGCAATTTCATTGGGATTCTTTATTGACAAAACAATAATTCAAAGAGTATAAACTCTTTGCAAACATAAAGGTGCTTTAAGGATTTAATAGTAAAATCCTTAAGATAAAAGGAAAGAGAGTGTAAATCTTTCACATACCAGCCATTGCCGTGATCGGGGACAGCGACTGCAAACAGTCACTCTTTTTTATAAAGGGGAAGGCGCAAATCGCAAGGATGATCCAAAGTCGGAAAGCCTGCCTTAATGTTTAAAGCACAAGGATTCATTGCTGGAACAAGATCCTGTTGAATAAAAAATTATTATTCAGGAGGAATTTTTATGTCCCAGACATTAAATCATGAATTCGGTACAGCCATTACCCGCCTTATCAAAAAAGAGAACCTTACAAGAGAAGAAGCAAGATTGGCTTTTGTCTCTATTTTAAACAATGAAGTTACGGACATGCACCAGGGAGCTTTTCTGGCATCTCTGACAGCCAAGGGAGAGTCAAAACAGGAAGTTGCCGGAGCATGGGAAGCTATCTATAACCTTGATACCACTAAAGTAACTTTGAAAAATGGAATCAAAGCCGTGGATAATTGCGGCACTGGCATGGATACCTTTAAAACCTTTAATATCAGCACTGCTGCATCCATTATTGCTGCTGCAGGAGGTGTTCCCATGGCGCGCCACGGAGCCAGGGCAATAACTTCAATATGCGGGACTGTTGATATGGCTGAAGCCCTTGGTGTAGATGTGGAATGCACGGCAGAACTTGTGACAAAAAGCATAGAGACTACGGGACTTGGATTGTTCAACGGCATGAGTCCTCATATCCACCCCCGGGCACTTGGCAGAATCCTCTCCCAGATTAATTTCGGATCAACCCTTAATATTGCAGCATCCCTTGCAAATCCGGTATTACCATCCATTGGAGTCAGAGGAGTCTATTCAAAAGAGATGATTAAACCTGTTGCAGATGTAATGAAAGAAATCGGTTATAAAAGTGCTATTGTTCTGCATGGTTCCATTGATGAATCAGACAAGGGCATGGATGAAGCTTCTATCTGTGGCATCACACACTGCAGCCGGATTTGTGAAAAAACCGGAATCAACAACTTTACCATCGATCCAAAAAAACTTGGCCTTGCTGCAAAAAACTGCAAAGAGCTTGCCCCGGAAAATGATATAAACAGTGAATCAAAAAGGTTTGCGAAACTTTTGAATAACAGGGAAAGCAGTGCCAGAAAAGATGCAGCAATCTTGAATGCAGGTCTTATTTTCCTTGCAGCAGATAAAACTTCTACTATAGACGAAGCAATAGAAAAATCAGCACGGCTCTTAGAAAGTGGTGCAGCCTTTGAAACCCTTGAAAAATGGGTTATAACCCAAAATACCAATTCTGAAAAAGGGTTAGAAAAACTTCACAGATTGGTTCAATAAAAAGGCGTTATCAAAAATATGGAACTTTTAATAATAAAATCAGGCAAAGATTATATCCGGTTCAAGGATAACAACTACCTGACAGTCCAGCTTGACAAGGCAAGTGTTTTCCCCTTTGACCATATGGATATTGTACTGCAGCATAAAGCCCGGCTTAAAGAACAGGGATTTATAAAAATCTCCATTAAAAAACTTATTCTCACAGAAGAGGATTTATAAAAATGAAAATGATATTAACAGGCCTTGGCCACCTTGAAATCAGCCCGGATGACAGTGAAAAAAGAGATAATATTACTAAAGGCTTTATTGAGACCAGGGTTCTTAGCTGCGCCATCTGCAGGACAGATGCTAAAATGTGGGAACAGGGACACAGAGATCTTGTGTTCCCAAGAGTTTTAGGTCATGAAATGGTAGTTCAAGATAAAAAAGGTCAAAGACATATTGTATGGCCGGGGAAAAGCTGTGGTATATGCAGATTTTGCAGGTCGGGCCGGGAAAACCTTTGCGAAGAGATGAAAATTACAGGTTTTCATAATGATGGAGGATTTGCAAACAATGCAATTTTACCAAAAGAGAGTCTGATACCCATTCCAGATGACCTTGATACCCATGTGGCATGGTTTGCCGAGCCAGTGGGTTGTGTTATCAATGCCTTTGAAAAATTATCCTTTAAAAAAAATGAAAGGGTACTGATATATGGAGCTGGTACCATGGGATTGATAACAGCCCTTTATGCCATGGATCTTGGACTCATTCCTCTGATAATTGAAAAGAGTGAAGATAAAATAAAGCATATTGACCATTTCCTGCAGGCTGCTGATATTGAATGCACCAAAAAGACCCATAAAAGTGAATTTGACCTTGTAATCAATACCTGTGCAGATTTTATTGCATTCAGCCAGGGCATTGTAAAGGTTGGTAAAGGGGGACAAATTTCTTTTTTCAGTGGAATTTCAAAAAACGAACAGATTGAAACCAATCTTTTAAACC
>CAXMTQ010000321.1:0-2620 GCA_964196205.1 uncultured Desulfobacula sp. | reverse complement strand
TATTATATGATTCATCTACCGCATAACAATTAATTCTATAGTTTTTTTCTGGTGAATATACAAAAATAACAAACCGGATAACACTCAAGTCGCTATCAGAACGGCATAGAGATTACAACAGAATTCTTTCAAATTAGTTATCATATCCATGCTTATTTTTTTTTATGTCCTTTCCCCTTATTTGATTTCTCTTTTCCTTTGTATTCTTTCAGGCTGTAGGGCACCTCATTACCGACAGCAACACGCCATTCTCCTTCAAGTGTAGTAGATACGATCTTAAATACAGACTTATCATGTATAAGGGTTATCATTGTATTTATGATTTTCTAATAACTCAATAAATTTTGTTTCATCCAGGATTTCAACACCAAGATTGTGAGCTTTTTCAAGTTTGCTTCCAGGGTTGTCTCCTGCAATGAGAAAATCTGTTTTTGAACTTATGGCAGAGGTGATTTTTGCACCAAAATTTTCAAGCTGCTTTTTTGCAAAAGAGCGAGTCATGGATTGTAAAGTGCCAGTGAGAACAATACGTTTGTTATTAAAAGGATTATCACTGATTTTAATTTCAGAAATTTGAGTATTTTTAATAACAACACCAAGACCAAGCATCTGATTGATAATGGTTGTATTTTCTTGAAGAGAGAAAAAATTGCAAACTGCCTGGGCTGTTTCCGGGCCGATACCATGAATTCCTTCTAAATCTTCTATTGTTGTTTTCATAACATCGTTAAGATTTAAATATGTTTTGGAAATCAGTTTTGCAGCGTTTTCTCCTGTATGATCAATACCAAGGGCGTAAAGAAATCGCTGCAGAGTGACATTCTTAGATTTTTTTATGGATTTAATTAAATTATATGCTGATTTTTTCCCCATTCTTTCAAGATCTGAAAGTTTTTCTTTTTCCAATAAGAAAATATCGGCAAAGGATTTCAGCATATTTTCATCAACAAGCTGATCCACTATTTTTTTCCCGAATCCGTCAATATCAAAGGCCTTTTTTGACACAAAATGTTTGAGGCGCTGTTTTAGCTGTGCCTGGCACGATGCATTGACACATTTATTAATACTGGATTTATCAAGTTTGATTTTTTCAATATTACTATTGCACACAGGACATTTTAAAGGCATTTGAAAAGGAATCTGAGTACCGTCTCTATGGGATTCAATAATTTTAACAATTTTTGGGATAACATCCCCTGCCCTTATTACCAGGGCTTTATCACCAATCCTGATATCTTTTCTCTTTATTTCATCTTCATTGTGCAAGGTTGCCCTTGAAACCATCACTCCTGCAATATTAACCGGTTTTAAAACAGCAACAGGTGTTAATACTCCGGTTCTTCCAACCTGGACTTTAATATCATCTATTATTGTGGTTTTTTCAATGGCTGGAAATTTCCAGGCAATTGCCCATCTCGGGCTTTTGATTTTTTCTCCCAGCTGTTTTTGAAGGGCAATATCATCTACTTTCACCACCATGCCGTCAATTTCATAGGCAAGGTTTTCTCTAAGATTTTCAAGTTCTTTATAAGATTTTAGCACCTGCGTTATATTCACCCCAGGCTTAATATTCGGATTAACAGGAAAACCAAAAGATTTTAAAATTTCAAGCATTTGAGCCTGGGTATGGAAAGATATCCCACTTACAAGGCCAGTGCCGTAAACAAAAATATCAAGGGGTCTTGCAGCAGTTATTTTTGAATCCAATTGACGTAATGACCCTGCTGCTGCATTTCTTGGATTGGCAAAAATATTTTGTTCATTTTCAAAACGAGTTTTGTTCAATCGTTTAAAATCAGAATGTTTAATAATAATTTCTCCTCTGACTTCAAGCAGTAAAGGAGTTTTGATCTTATCTTCATTTAATTTGAGGGGAACAGATCTTATGGTTCTGACATTGTCTGTTATAACTTCGCCTGTAATGCCGTCTCCTCTTGTTACTGCCTGTACAAGGAGGCCATTTTCATATTTTAATTCAATTGCAACCCCGTCAAGTTTAGGTTCAATTGTATATAAAATATTTTCCCTGTTTAAATTTTTAACGACTCTTTTATGAAAATTTAAAATATCATTTTCATTAAAAGCATTGTCAAGGCTGAGCATGGGGATGGAATGATCAGCCTGATCAAAAGAGTCAAGAGGAGGAGCCCCAACTCTTTTTGTGGGAGAATCAGGACATGAATACTCAGGAAACTCCTCTTCAATCTCAATGAGCCTTTTGAGCATCATATCATATTCAATATCAGAGATTTCCGGATCATCCAGGACATGATAATTATAGCTGTACTCTGTCAGCTCTTTTTGAAGCTTTAAAGCTTCATTTTTAATTTGCTCATTCATATGGAATTCACAATTGATTGTAAGGTAAACATCCTGTAACGGGTTATGTAGGGTTATTCAACAATACTTTGTTGAGAATCTTATTCCGGCCCTACAACGTCAGATAATTTATCCTTTACCTCGTCAATAATATCATAAATCCATGCAATATCTTCAATGGAAAGTCTGCCAGCCTTAGAAGGAGCTCTGTCAGATCCATCTTTTTTCTTTAAAATTCTTGGTCCTAATTGAACTTTAGGCTCTCCATCTCCATATTGCTGTATAGAAATAAGCAGTCCTG
>CAXMTQ010000320.1:0-2640 GCA_964196205.1 uncultured Desulfobacula sp. | reverse complement strand
TTCTGGATGGAAAAAATGCGTGAAGGTGCTGAAGAAGTTGAAAAAAAGACAGAAGGAAGGGTACGCATAAAATATTATTCGGGCGGGGTCATGGGTGATGATAAAGCTGTTTTGAGAAAGATACGCATTGGCCAGCTGCATGGTGGTGCTGTTGTATCAGGAAGCCTTTCAAGATTTTTCCCGGCAAACCAGCTTTATTCACAACCCATGAAATTCAAAAACATAGAAGAAGTGGATTATGTTCGACAGTATATGGATCAGTATATCATTGAAGGGCTTGATAATGCAGGTTTTATAACTTTCGGTCTCATTGGAGGCGGATTTGCTTACATCATGTCACAGCAGCCTGTTGAAACTTTAAAAGATTTAAGAAAGCAAAAAGTCTGGGTTCCAGATAATGATAAAGTCAGCCAGGATTCCATTAAAGCCTTTGGCGTAAGTCCTATTACCCTGCCCATTTCAGATGTAAGGACTGCTCTTCAGTCAGGTCTGATCAATACAGTGGTAACATCACCTGTTGGGGCTATTGTACTCCAATGGCATACCCAGATCAGGTATGTAACCAATGTTCCCTTAATCTATCTCCATGCAGTACTTGCCATTGATAAAAAGAAATTTTCAAAAATTGCAGAGCATGATCAGAACATAATTACACAAATCATGACCAAAGCCATGAAAGAAATTGGTATTCAAAACAAAAAGGATAATATCAAAGCAATACAGGCTTTAAAAAACCAGGGCATCACATTTATCAATCCTTCACAAAAAGCCATTGAAGAGTGGCGCTCAGCAGCCCGCAATGCATCAAAAAAGATGGTTGACTCTGGTGTTCTTCCCCGGAAAATTGTGAATCAAATGAATACACATCTTGCTGATTTTCATTCAAAAGCTCAAAAGGATAATGATCTATAAAGTGACACCACTTTTTAAACAGATAGTTATGATCCTTCAAAAGATTGAGGATACTATTCTTGTGGGGCTTCTGCTTTTAATGATTTGTATGGCTGTTTTGCAGATTTTCATGAGAAACCTGTTTGACTCGGGAATTTTGTGGGGTGACTCTCTTGTAAAGATACTGGTTCTGTGGATTGGCCTTATGGGTGCAATGATTGCAAGCAGGAATAATCATCACATCAGTATTGATGTTTTATCAAAGTTTCTTCCAGAACAGATAAAAAAAATGACAACTTTTATTATATCTGTTTTTACATCGTTTATATGCGGAGTTATGGCATATTACAGCCTGAATTTTGTGATAATGGAAAAGCAAGATGGCTTTACAGCCTTTGCCAATATTCCGGTCTGGGCTTGTGAAAGTATTATCCCCATAGCATTTGCAATAATAAGCTTAAGGTATATTTTCCTTTCAATAACCAGCTTTGCTCAATTTTTTAAACCCTCTCAGTAATGATATATTTACTAATTGCAATATTAATTCTTCTTGCTCTTCTTGGTGCACCGCTTTTTTGTATAATAATTGCTGCTGCAATGATGGGTTTCTATATTGAGGGTATTGATTTGTCTGTAGTGGCTATTGAGCTTTATCGCATTGCAGACACACCGATTCTTCTGGCTTTACCGCTGTTTACCTTTGCAGGATATATCCTTGGAGAAAGTAATAGTTCAAAACGTCTTGTAAAACTGACCCAGGCTTTTTTCGGCTGGATGCCGGGCGGCCTTGCCATTGTTGCATTTATCGTGTGCGCTCTTTTCACTGCCTTTACCGGTGCCTCCGGGGTTACTATTGTAGCCATGGGTGCTTTGTTGTATCCTGCTTTAAAAGAGACTGGATACAAAGACAAATTCAGTCTTGGTCTTGTCACAACGTCAGGAAGTCTCGGGCTTTTACTCCCCCCCTCCCTTCCCTTGATCCTCTACGGAGTCATTGCCCAGCAGATGAGCTCAGGTCAGGAGATTTCAATTGAAAAACTGTTTATTGCAGGTATTTTACCTGCTATTTTAATGATTATCCTTTTATCATTCTGGAGTATCTGGGCCAATCGCAACAACCAGATTCCTTTAATACCTTTTCGTTTAAAAACAGCATTGTCAGCTGCAAGGGAAGCAATCTGGGAAATACCCCTGCCCTTCTTTGTTTTTACAGGTATTTATTCTGGTTTTTTTGCAGTTTCCGAAGCAGCTGCTGTGACAGCCATGTATGTATTAATTGTGGAAGTTTTTATTTACAAGGAAATCAAACTGGCCAAACTTGCTTCCATCATCAGGGAGTCGATGGTTATGGTGGGAGGGATTCTTCTGATTCTTGGAGTTTCTCTCGCCTTTACAAATTATCTGATTGATACTGAAGTTCCCATGAAATTGTTCATACTCTGTCAAACTTTTGTGAGCAGCAAACTTCTGTTTTTAATTCTTTTAAATATTTTCCTTTTGATTCTCGGAGCCATCCTGGATATTTTCTCAGCTATTATCATTATGGTTCCTCTGCTGCTGCCTGTTGCACTTGAATATGGCATTGATCCAATACATCTTGGCATTATTTTTCTTGCCAATATGCAGATCGGATATTTTACTCCGCCTGTAGGTATGAATTTGTTCATTGCAGGGTATAGATTTAAGAAACCCATCATTGAAATTTATAAAGCCACGATTCCATTCATGCTGGTACTGCTTCTCGCAGTT
>CAXMTQ010000319.1:0-2647 GCA_964196205.1 uncultured Desulfobacula sp. | reverse complement strand
AAGCATTGTTTGTTTTTGCAAAATCCCTGGCAAGGGACAAGGCAAGTCTGCCATCTTCTCCACCATTGTATCCAACGAGTATCTTCATTATAACCTCCGTGCCATGGCCGGCACATTAAAATATAAAACTTGATCAGCTGTTGTTAACTTGTTTTGTTTTTAGCTCTTAGCTTTTATCCCCATGCCTATATTTATAATCTATAGCTTCTAATCTCTATTTTCAAGTCTATAGTTTCTATATTACATCCATCGTTTACGTCTTTTATAGGATTTTACATCTTTGAAGGACTTTCTACCGCCGCCCTTGGTGATTCCCATATAAAATTCTTTTACATCGGGGTTGTCTTGGAGCTCTTTTGATGGACCTTCCAGAACAATTTTACCTGATTCCATTATATAGGCATAATCTGATACAGCCAGGGCAACCTTGGCATTCTGCTCAACAACCAGAATGGTTGTATTCAGCTCTTGATTAATTTTTTTAATATTATCAAATATCTCTTTTACAAGCAGAGGAGCAAGCCCCAAAGATGGTTCATCAAGCATGAGCATTTCAGGAGTTGCCATCAATGCTCTTGCAATGGCAATCATCTGCTGCTCACCACCTGAACTAAATCCTGCCATCCTGTTGGTGACTTTTGAAAGTCTAGGAAAATGCCTGTACATCAATTCATTGTCTTCCTTGATCTTTTTTGCCCCGTCCTTACGGGTAATGGAGCCTACAAGGATATTTTCATTTACTGTCAGGTGTTTAAATACCCTTCTTCCTTCAGGCACCATGACAGCTCCAAGCTTAACAATTTCAGTTCCAAGCATTTGAGTTGTATCCGTACCCTTAAATTTAATATAACCTTCCTTGGTCGCTCCATTTTCCGGTTTTAAAAGACCACTGATAGCTCTCAATGTTGTGGTTTTGCCGGCACCATTGGTTCCAAGCAAAGCAACAATACTTCCCTTGGGTACATTAAGGCTTACACCACGCAATACTTGAACAATGTCATTATAGACAACTTCAATATTATTGACTTCAAGCAGATTTTCCATAGGTTTTCTTTTTTTTTGTTTAGACCTGCCGGAAATTTGAATTACTGATGTCTCCGGCAGGTTTGATCTTAAAAATTAATATTTAAATTACAATATTCCAATTGTCTATTTAATTTTCTTCATATAAACAGACTGCATTGGACTTCCAATTTTCTTAAATGCTCCGTTTTTAACAACATACGTCTGGAGCATATCAACACCGGCGTGATCAGTTGGAGAATATGTTACAGGACCAACTGTAGTAAATGGCCAATAGGAGTTAGCACCATTCATCTCATTGAGAACTTTGTAAAGATTTGCCATGGTAATATCAAGACCTGCTGCTTTTGCACGTTTAATAGCTTCTGTGGCAACCTGGGCAACCATTATACCATTGGCATAGTTGTGGGAATTTGCAGCTTTGTCATCACGTCCATATTTTTTTGCAAGGGCAAGCTGAGCTTCAGTTCCCTGATTGTTCTCAGATGTTAAGTTGTAGGAACATACCCAGTAATAATTTTCAGCAGCTTTTCCAGCAAGGGCAATCAAATCATTTCCACCTGTGTAATGTGCACCAAGGAAAGTAAGTTTTCCTTTTTCTCCAAATGTACTTGCAGTGAGACCAAGGCGTTGTGAATCCTTAATCATGGTTGCAACAGGAGACTGGATAGTCTGGCTGATTACATACTGAACACCTTTGCTCATAAGACGTTTTAACATGGCTGTATTATCAAGATCTTTTCCATGTTCAACAACTTCAACAATATCAATATTAAGGCCTGCTTTTACAGCAGCCTCAGTATCTGCAAGTGGTCCACGACCAAATGCTGATGGATGAAGAAACAGAGCAACTTTTGGTGTTCCGCTGCCCTTATGATTATTGGCAACATATTCGCCCATGCTGATAACCTGTTCTGAATAGGATGCAACAGGAAGGAAAATATAGTGGGAACCATCAAGATTTCCTCTGTGAAATGATGCAGGAATTACAGGAATCTGGACCTCTTCAAAATCTCTTTTTAGACCAAGTGTAGATCTCGGTGGTCGCCGTATCATTAAAAAAATACCCATATCAATGTATTCTTCAAAGTTTCTCTTGGTAATATCAGTTTTATACTGATCATCTCTGATGGTGCAGTCAATTGTGTCAGCACCCAGCATTTTTGTGTCATTTACAAATTTAAACCAGTCTTCAACACCCTTTGAATAAGGGTTACCAGCATCAGAAGTAGGGCCTGTAATTGCAAGGGATAAACCAAGTTTGTACACCTTTCCACCGGCATAAGCTGACGCAGTAAATGCAAACATTACAACAAGAACCAATAGTGCATTTAAAAATAAACTTTTTTTACTCTTCATCTTTCTTCTCCTTTACTTTGTTTTGGGTTAATTACTACAATAAACTATATATTTTAAGTGGTGGCAAGCTAATATCTGAACGGCCACAACTTTGTATACGATTTAGTAATTCTCCACCAGTTTGCAATACCTCGTGGTTCAAACATTAAAAACAATACTATAACAAGACCAAATGTAAGCGGCTTTAATGCTGTTGCAACGTTCATGCTCGAAGGCAAATACTGCCCGGAAAGTTCAGCAAGCTGTTCAACCTGGAGATCCAGGT
>CAXMTQ010000318.1:0-2663 GCA_964196205.1 uncultured Desulfobacula sp. | reverse complement strand
TGATTCAATGCTTGAAGTAAATTCAGATCTTCCCCTTCTTTCGAAACCAGTCCAAACAGTTCAAAACACCACGCCCGTCCACCCAGCAGGTTTGCTTGACCTCGTTTAAGTTTCCTGGCAGAAGAACCACATAAAATGAAATTGATCTTTTGATTTTCGATAAGCCAGTGAACCTCGTCAAGTATCTGGGGGACTTTTTGTACTTCAGCGATGATAACAGGATATTTAAAAGCCTGTTCTTTTTTGGCAAGCAGCCGCTCCCGGAGTAAAAATGGAGATCTGGTATATTCAAAAAATGTGTCTGTCTGTAAAAAATCAATAAAAATGCTTTGAGGGAATTGTGCACGCAATAAAGTTGTTTTCCCTGTTTTTCTCGGACCCCATAAAAAGGCTGATTGATTAATCGGCAGATCAATTGTCAGTATTCTGTCAAATTCTTCCATTTCGGTACTTTATCCAAATTAGTTTAACTAATTTGGAACACGGTCTATTTTAGTATGATTGTCAAGTTGTTAATTCTGCAAAATTTTTCCTATATTTAAATGAAACCATTCTGGCTGATGTGCAGCAGTACTTCCTGGGCTGCTTCATCAGGGGTCATGCTTGTTGTGTCGATTCTAAGTTCTGGATTGGATGGATCTTCATAGGGGTCGTCCACACCGGTAAAGCCTTTTAAAAGACCTGCCCTTGCCTTGGCATACATGCCTTTTCTATCTCTTTTTTCACACTCTGTAATGGGAGTTGAAACATGGACTTCAAAAAAGCCGCCATGGGCTTCTATGGATTCTCTTATCTTTTTTCTTGTTTTTTCATAGGGTGCTATCGGGGCACAGATGGCAATGCCTCTGTTTTTTGTAATCTCTGCTGCCACAAAGCCGATGCGTTTAACATTGATATCACGATGCTCTTTGGAAAAATTAAGTTCTGCAGAGAGGTTTCTTCTGACAATATCTCCGTCAAGCAGGGATACCGGCCGTGTTCCTATTTCAAGGAATTTTGAATAAAGTATTTTTGCTATGGTGGATTTGCCGGCTCCTGACAATCCTGTACAGAATATTGTAAATCCCTGTTTTAAAGGCGGGGGACAGGATTTTTGGAGTTCTTTTATAACCTCGGGAAATGATGCCCAGTCCGGAACTTTTTTGCCTTTGCGGATTCTTTGTTGTATGTCTGTTCCTGTAAAGGAGATCGTATCCATACCCTTTGCCACCCGGCTTGCCATTTTATATTCATCTTCAAAGGGAAGATAGATTAATTCTTCAAATGTGATGATCTCAACACCAAGTTCTCTGGTCGCTTCTGCTGCAAGACTGGTTGCTTCATCATATTTATAAAAAGGTTTGTTGTTGCTGTCATTGCCCGGAGAAGAGTGATTATGACCAATAACAAAATGGGTGCATCCAAAGTTTTTACCTATTATCATATGAAGCAGGGCTTCCCGTGGCCCTGCCATTCGCATTGCCATGGGTAGAAGGTTAAGAATATGTGAATCAGGAGGGTAGTGCTTTGCTACTTTCTGGTAGCAGCGAATTCGTGTAAAATGGTCAAAATCTCCGGGTTTGGTTATGCCTACCATGGGCAGTAAAAGAAGATTTGCTTTGGCCTGCTGCATGGCCTGTATGGTCATCTCAAATTGCGGTCTGTGAATGGGCTGCCTTGTCTGGAATCCTACTATGCGTTTCCAGCCAAGTTTGGAAAATGTTTTTCTCACTTCAGCAGGTGTATTTCGAATCTGTTTAAAATCTGAATGAATAGGAAGGTTCAGGGCCTGGATTTCACCGCCTATATAATATTTACCGGATTTATTGTAAAGATAGTCAACTCCGGGATGGGTTCTATCTGTGGTGCCGTAAACTGCAAGGGCTTCTTTTTCAATTTCAATGGGCCAGATATCTTCAATGTTCATGATTCCAAGAAGAAAGCCTTCGGCATCTCTTAAGGTTACAGACTGACCTGTTTCAAGGGTTGAACCCAGATTTTCCGGGATATCAAGACAGATGGGGATCGGCCATAGATCGCCGGATTCAAGACGCATGCGGTCTAACACGGATTCATAATCAATCTGCTTCATGAATCCTTTTAAAGGTGAAAATACACCAGTTGTAAGCAGTTCAAAATCAAATATCTGCCTGGCATTGAAAATGATTTCCGGCATTGAAGTGCTCAGTTTTTTTAATAATATCTGCTGCTCTTGATTTACAAGCAGGTCTGTTAATTGATTTTTTTTCATAGTTTCGCCTTGTCGGTTACAGGGGGTGTGAGGTATTCACTTCCTATAATCAACTTGAGTAGTGTTTATAAATTGTCTGTTTTTCGATTATTATGAAGTAAATTGTGTTATTTTTTTCAGGCACCGATAATATTACTCTTTTGCATTTTCATGGGCCTCGGTCAAGCGCTGTTTCAGGTATTGGATTTCATCCTTGTCATATTCATACAGATCAAAACAATAGCCGTCCTCACCAAGCAGGCCTTCAGGTATGAGTTCTCCTGCTTCATCCGGATCTGTAATCATCTCTCCATAAAAGCAGACAGACAGCCATCTGGCTTCAGGGTCATCATCAATAACATCCACCATGGCAAAAAGAGAACGTTTTTTTTGTGTTTTATGCTTAGGCCGCAGGGAATAACTTACCTTGGGACGGGTATTGAATTCAAAAACA
>CAXMTQ010000317.1:0-2670 GCA_964196205.1 uncultured Desulfobacula sp. | reverse complement strand
GTATCCATCTGTTCCAGTCCTCAAGAGTGTTCCAGGTACTTACAACCAGATATTCACCCTGGCAGTCCAGACATGAAAATGCCTGGCCTGTAACATAGCCGTGCTGTGCAGTTGCCTGGGATCTTAATTGTACAATTAAAGGAGCTAATTGATCTGCCACTTTTTCATCAGATACGGTTCGTTTGATAATTACACAAATTGCCATAACACCCTCCTTGTTAAAAATTTTTAAATAGTTTAAATTCCATTTAATCAAAACAACAAGCAGCATCTTATTTAAGAATTAGATGTAAAACAGTTTACCAGCCAGAGAGAATCAATGTCAATGATTTAAAAAAATCGTGGATCATATGGTTGGTTCTGCAACTGTATTGTATCAGCAATTTCACTTACGGCTCATGCTTTAAATAAATCCATGTTTTTTAAGTTCTTTTTTAAAATCATGGCTGGCAGGCTGTACTATAAACTCAAGTAAATTTCTTGACAAAATAGTCTTATTTTTTGTATTAACAACAACTTTTAATCAATATTATTATGGGTGTTATGATATTTAAAAATCAGCAGCAGTTCATCAAAGAACTTGAGGCAATAGGCGAACTCAAAAGGATCACAAAAGAGGTTGATCCCAATCTTGAGATTACACAGATAGCTGACAGAGTCTCAAAAGAGTATGGGCCGGCTCTTTTGTTTGAAAATGTAAAAGGTTCGCAATATCCTCTTTTAATCAATGCCTTTGGAAGTTATAAAAGAATGCAGATGGCTTTAAACTGCAGCTCTTTTGATGAAATTGGCAAAAAAATTGAATCTTACTTTAAAATGAAACCTCCCGGCAGTTTTACTGAAAAGATTAAAACTCTTTTCACTCTAAAAGAGATTGCCGATGTTTTGCCCAAAAAAGTAAAAAATGCTCCCTGCCAGGAAGTGATCCATAACAAAGAAAGTGAACTTCTTGATCTTCTTCCAATTCTCACATGCTGGCCAGATGACGGAGGGCCTTTTATAACCCTTCCCATTGTTATTACAAAAGATCCTGACAGTGAAATCCAGAATGTCGGCATGTACAGAATGCATAAATATGATTCTGCAACAACTGGAATGCACTGGCAGTATAATAAGGATGGATCAAGGCATTACGATAAATACAGAAATCTTGGGAAACGAATGGAAGTTGCAGTTGCCCTTGGGGGAGCTCCTTGTGTAACTTATGCTTCAAGTGCTCCTCTGCCGCCTGATATTGGGGAATTTATGTTTGCAGGTTTTTTAAATAATAAAGGCATTGAAATCACAAAAGCCAAGACTCTTGACCTTTATGTACCTGCTGAATCTGATTTTATTATAGAAGGTTTTGTTGATCCTGAAGAAGAAAGGATTGAAGGCCCGTTTGGAGACCATACCGGCTTTTACTCGCCGGCAGATCTTTACCCGGTATTTCATGTAACCTGCATTACCTGCAGAAAAGATGCTGTATATCCTACAACCATTGTGGGCAAACCGCCCATGGAAGACTGTTATATGGCAAAAGCAACCGAGCGGATCTTTCTGCCCATGCTGAAGATGGTTGTACCTGAAATTGTTGATCTTGAACTTCCAATGGAAGGTGTTTTTCACAACTGCGCCCTGGTTTCCATTGATAAAAAACATCCCGGACAGGCAAAAAAAGTAATCAATGCCCTGTGGGGACTGGGACAGATGTCTTCAACAAAATTTATTGCTGTTTTTGATAAAGATATAGATCTGCAGGATTCTTCCATGGTTGTGTGGAAGTTATTGAGCAATGTTGATCCGAGAAGAGACCTTCTATTGTCCGAAGGCCCCCTTGACGCACTTGACCATTCAGCTCCATATCCGAATTTTGGAGGAAAAATGGGTCTGGATGCAACAAGAAAAACAAAGGAAGAGGGAATGGGGCGTGAATGGCCGGAAGAAATATCCATGCCCGAGGATATAATTAATATGGTTAATAAAAAATGGAAAGAGTATGGATTTTAAAACTTTTTCCAAATTAATATCAAAGCTGATAATGGCAAAACAGACTCTTTTTGCCCTGCCCTTTGCTCTTATTGGTGTTCTTTTTGCCGGAGGGGGCAGTTTTGCCACATGGATATGGGTGATAATTGCACTTGTTTCAGCAAGAACTGCGGGCATGTCCTTTAACAGAGTAATAGATGCTGCAATAGATGGTAAAAACCCCAGGACACAGGACAGAATCCTTCCTGCAGGAGAACTTGAGCCTTCAACGGTCTGGATAGTGGCTGCGATATCTTCTCTTGTTTTAATTTTTTCCTCATATATGCTTAACGATCTCTGCTTTAAGCTCTCTTTTCTTGCTGTTTTTCTTTTGCTGACATACTCTTTTTTCAAACGATTCTCCTCTTCATCCCATTTTTATCTCGGCCTTGTTGAAGCTGCCGCTCCCATGGGCGGTTATCTTGCAGTAACAGGAGAATTCAGCCTGATGCCTTTTATCCTTGGATTTATTATTCTCTCCTGGATTGCAGGACTTGATATTGTATATGCGTTTCAGGATATTGAATTTGATAAAAAAGAGAATCTGCATTCTTTGCCTGTGCGGGTTGGAAAACCAAAAGCTCTTTTATGGTCTTTAGTTTGCTATGGTATGTCAACAGTGGCAATAGTGCTTGCCGGACTTTTATCTCATATGGGTATAAT
>CAXMTQ010000316.1:0-2689 GCA_964196205.1 uncultured Desulfobacula sp. | reverse complement strand
ATTAAAATCACAATCATGTAAATAACCGTTCCATGCTACGGAAACAAGATTCTTGCACATAAGGTTTTGTACAGCACATGGATTAAAGTTTGCAGTGAGCTTTTCTATGTAGTTGTCAAAATTGCCGGTTTTTTTAAGCCATGCTTTAAAACGACCAAGGGGTACATTTGCAAAACTATATAGATTGTCAAATTGAATTCCCCATTTATTATCAAGTATTGTACGGAATCTTTTTTCAACCTGTTCCTGGGCAGAAGGCATAAATGCACCAGTTGGGTTTGACACAAGATTCAATTCAAGACCGCTGTTTTTAACATCTCCATAGCCAAGACTGTTAAGTATTTTAAGGGTCTCTATACTTTGTTGGAAAATGTTATCGCCCCTTTGAGCATTAGTCTGGGCTTCATTGATGGACGGAAAAGAGGCAATTATAGTAACTCTGTTTTTCTTTATTGTGCTGATAAGTTTTGTCTGTTCTGCTTTGTTGATGGCAATCAGATTTGAACGGATCATGATTTTAGAACATAGCGGCGTAAGATTTTCAATGAGCATCTCAATATTTGGATTCATTTCCGGAGCACCGCCTGTTATATCAATTGTGTCAAATTGATATTTTTGAGCATACTTTATTACCTGTTGAGCCGTTTTCTCTGTCATGTTCTCTTTTCTGTCTGGACCTGCTGTTAAATGGCAGTGGCGGCACGAAAGGTTACAAAGATATCCCATATTAATCTGGCAGGTAGTTGTCTTTTCACGTTTCAGAACAAGCTTGTTTTCCATTAAAGCTTTATTAAAGGAGCTGGCATAGTTTTCTGAATCGTCTGATAATATATTTTCTGACACTATATCTTTTGACATGGCTTACTACCCCATGGAGAGCTTATCATTGACATTTCTCATCTGTACACCATGAACCAGGGAAGCTCCTCCGCGAATGGCTGTGGCAACATGGACAGCTTCTGTCATTTCACCTGAATTGGAACCTTTTTCAAGGCAGGTCTGAGTGTATGCATCAATGCAGTAAGGACACTGAATGGCATGGGCTACTGCCAGTGCAATAAGGGATTTTTCCCGTTCAGTAAGTTCACCTTCTGCAAAAACTTCTCCATAGTATTCAAAGAATTTTTTTGCAAGTTGTGGTGCATCTTTGCCAATCTGTCCAAATTTTAAAAGATCCTGCGGGTTGTAATATGTCTCCATTGTGTTTCTCCTTTTTCAACCTCTCATTCCTGTATGATGCTTTTTGTTCAAGGTTAATATTTGTTGATATATTTTTACTCTTTTTAGTCTTTACTAATATCAAAACCTTACATGGATGGCTGAAAATTAAAATATACCACAGTGTGAAAGAGGTCAAGTATGAGATACAGAATGATTTTCAGTTGATTCAATAATACTACAGTGAGTATGCCTTGAGAATTTGTTCTTTAAAAAAAGCAGCGGATTCCTGTCTGTATTGTCTGATATTATCTACAATAGTGTTGCTTTCAATATCTTCTAAGGTATCACTGACATATTTAAATATGTAACAGGGGATTTGAAATCTTTTACAGGCCTGAACTATTGATGCTCCCTCCATATCCACAAGCTCTCCACCATATACTGCTGCTTTTTTTCTCTCCTCAATGCTGACTGCAGCCTTGTCCGACGTTGAAAGTATGGCACACTTGAAACCCTCCATGATTGATGGGTTGTGAACGTATGGTTTGCCGCTCTTAAAATTCAGCCTGTCATGTTCAATGATTTTATTGATCTGATACAGCTCTCCTTTTTTTTTAGACAGGGCAAGAGCACCGGCAGCCCCGATATTGAAAACTGTATCAGGCCTGTATTTTGTGCAGCAGTAAGCTGTGGCCATTGCAGCATTGGCTTTTCCTATTCCACAGATCACAAGCAGCAGTTTCTCTTTTTTAAATACAAGAAAGGGCTTTTTACTGACAGGTTCAAAAGACATCGTTGAAACAAATGGCTTTGCCTCAAGCATTGTAGCCATAATTATTGCTGTTAAAGAATCTTTTTCCATCTTGCCATCTCTTCAAGGGTTTCAACAGCTTGTCTGCCTTTTTCTCCCAAAGAGAGAGTAAAATCATTTACATAGAGCTTTATATGATCTTCAATCACTCTCTCATCAAGCTCCTGGGCATGGGTTTTAATAAATTGAGTTGATGCATCTTTGTTGTTAAAGGCAAATTTAACAGAATTTTGTATAATGGATTCAATATTTTCTTTTTGATTCATCAAAAGTTTGTCTTTTCGTAGAGCAATGCATCCAAGAGGTATGGGGTGTCCGGTTTCCTGCTCCCACCATAAACCCAGGTCAATAATTTTTTTTAAGCCAAAATCTTTGTAAACAAACCGGCTTTCATGAATAATAAGTCCGGCATCAAACTCTCCTGATTTCACTCCGGAAAGGATGTTATCAAATTTTGTAATAACACAGTTTTTTATTTTTGGGTTCCACAGTTTCAACAAAAGATTTGCAGTTGTCAATTCGCCGGGAATTGCAACTTTTGCAGTTTTAAGATTAATACCAGGATTTTTACATATTAACAGCGGGCCGCAGCCAAATCCAAGCGCTGAACCTGCATCAAGGATTTCATAATATTTTTTGAGCTTTAAATATGCAAAGAACGACAATTTTGTTATAGAAAAGGTTTTTAAAACAGCCTTTTTATTAAGCGTTTCAATA
>CAXMTQ010000315.1:0-2709 GCA_964196205.1 uncultured Desulfobacula sp. | reverse complement strand
GATGAGGCAAACTGAGTGAGTCCGGCTGTGTCAATTATACCCCAAATGGCGACAATGCCGGTTAACGTGAGTGCTGTGAGCAGCAGTGGATTTTTGAACATGGTTTCACCTTTCCAGTTAATTCAGTTAATCTTCGTATTAGAATAGAAGCTGCTTGTTGTCAAGATAATATGAAAATTATTGAGTTTAAAACAGGCAATTCCTGCACAAGAGTTTTCAAATAGTTCTGGTTATAATGGTTATATTTTGTTTGCATAAAAAATTTTTTTATCCTATTATCCTGAAATTGGAGTGTTATTTGGTATAAGAAGCAATCAAATAAAAACAACTCCTATCCTATACAGCAGATTATTAATCTTAGAAATAAATAAAAGGATATTTTTATGAAAAAAGAGCAATCCTTAAAACCCAGCAATACAGATCAAAATCAGGACAAACAAAGATTTATTGTAATGCCGTTTCAACCCGAACCTGAACAGGAATATAACGGGATTGGATTAGGACTCCATTTTTTTATTGGAAATATTATGGCTGTTCAAACCCTGTTAAAAGAATTCTGGTTTGGATGGCGTGCGAATAAACTTTTTAAAAATCAAGTTGAAATGATAGAATTCTGCCAGGGGAAAAATTCTCTTGATAATATAGAACAACTTGCCAGGGAACAAGAGATAAAATACTGGTTGAATGGAACATATGTTCAAGACAATAACAAAATAAATCTCTCTCTTACTCTCTCAATTTTTAATGGAAATATAAAAGAGCATTCTAAAAAATTCAGTGTTGATTTATCTGACAACCTGATTGGATTCCGCAATGAATTCATTGATTGGCTTGGTGAATTTTCACTCTCCTTTGAAGATGCCCAGGAGAAAAAAATCATGTGGCCGGAACAAATTTCATTTAAAGGGTTGGATTTTCTGGGACGTTCAGTAGAATCAACCTACATAAACTATGTAGACAATTCCAAACCTGATGATCCAATTGAACTTAAATTTTTTGAAAAAATGGTTTTGACTGCTCCCGATTCCTACCTTGCCTGGGACATGAGAGGCTGGGGTCTTTACAAAAACAAATCCTACAAAGAGGCGGAAAAGTCCTTTTTAAAAGCAATCTCTCTTAACAAAGACGGACTGGGCGCCCTGTCTGGATTGATGTGGTGTTATATTTTTGCTAACAATACAGATCTTGCAACTCAATATGCTGTTGCAAAGGCAGATGTCAGAAATGCAAGTCACAAAAAAGCAAAATCCTTTGTTGCAAATAAAATAAAAACACTGTTCAATTAGAAAGAAATAATCATGGGAGCACTCTTTGACAAACGATATAGACTTAAGTTTAATAAATAACAGAATAGAAAATAAAGCTTGAAGTTTCTATTGTATTATCATATTGCCTATAAGAAGACTGTCTCTATATATTTTGGATTAATTATTTTAAATTATGGTTGAATGATCAAATACATCAGAGAAAATAATGGTTGAATCTGATAACTCCAATCGAATCATAGCCTGCCATGGATGCGGGCAGGTGGCTCAACTTCCGGATATGGAGGATAAAACAACTGCCATATGTTCTCGCTGCGGTTCCAAGCTCTTTCGCAAGCTGCCGGACAGTGTTGACAAAACCCTGGCCCTTGCATTTACCTCTCTTATACTTTTTATTGTTTCAAATACATATCCGTTTCTTGCCATGCGTATTGGTGGATTTATACAGGGAACCAACCTTATTACAGGTATTGAAAATCTGTATCTTCAGGGGATGCCGGAACTTGCCCTGCTTGTACTGCTGACAGTATTGATACTGCCGCTGTTTCAGATAGCCGGGTTGATTTATATTTTTCTTCCCCTGAAACTAGGGTTTGTCTCCTGGAAAACTGCCGAAGTTTTTCGCGCCATGCGTTATCTGCAGACCTGGACAATGATGGAGATCTATATGCTCGGCATCCTGATTGCCATGATCAAACTGGCTAAAATGGCTGCTATAATACCCGGGCTTGCTTCATTCACTTTTTTCCTGTTAATCTGTGTTTTAACCGCAGCTCTTTCAGGCCTGAACCCGGAAGATATATGGAAACGCATCCCCATTAAAAAAGAGAGATCCAAAGAAGATATTAACCAGATAGATAATAACCAGATAGATAATAAAAGGACAGATAATAAAAAAGAGACAACTCTTGTGGGGTGCCACAGCTGTTCACTGTTAAGCAGACTGCCTGTTGACGGCCACCACTATACCTGTCCGCGCTGTAAAGCCCCCCTGCATTTTCGTAAAACCGACAGCATCAACCGAACCTGGGCTCTGCTTATTGCAGCAGCTATCCTCTATTTTCCTGCCAATATATTTCCCATTACCATAACAGGTGCACTTGGCCATGTGTCGGCAGATACGATTTTAAGCGGTGTTATCTATTTTCTCTTCTCAGGATCATGGCATATTGCAATAGTGATTTTTGTTGCCAGTGTTATTGTCCCATTAATGAAAATGATAATATTCTTTTATCTTTTAATATCAGTTAATAGAAAATCCATGAAAAAACCGGAAGACAGAACCCGTCTCTACCATATTACTGAAGCAGTCGGGCGGTGGTCCATGGTTGATATATATGTTGTAACCATAATGGTGGCTCTTGTTAAATTAGGATTTCTGGCCGATATCGAAGCCGGCCCTGGCGCTGTCTATTTTGCCGGAGTAGTAGTAATCACCATGCTG
>CAXMTQ010000314.1:0-2711 GCA_964196205.1 uncultured Desulfobacula sp. | reverse complement strand
GACACCGGATTTTCAAGCTCCTGCTGGATAACACGCTTTAAGGGGCGTGCTCCAAATGCAGGGTCATACCCTTTTTGGGCCAGATGTTCCATTGCCCTGTCATCAAGATGAATCTTCAAATTACGGGATTTCAGCCTCTGATTGAGCTTTCCAATCTGTATGGAAGCAATCTGCTTAATATTTTCCATTGTTAAAGAGTGAAAGGTAATTATTTCATCAATGCGGTTTAAAAATTCAGGTTTAAAAACCTCTTTTAATGCCTGTGCAATTGACTGCTGGATATTTGCGTCTTCAAAACCTTTTTTTATGCCTGCCTCCTGCAAAAACCTGGAGCCCACATTGGAAGTCATGATAATAATTGTATTTCTAAAATCCACTGTCCTGCCATGTCCGTCTGTCATTCTGCCATCATCAAGAACCTGCAAAAGGACATTAAATACATCCTGATGGGCTTTTTCAATCTCATCAAACAAAATTACCGAATATGGCCTTCTTCTGACAGCTTCAGTCAGATATCCACCCTCGTCATAGCCAACATATCCCGGAGGTGCACCAATAAGCCTTGCCACAGAATGCCTCTCCATATATTCAGACATATCCACCCTGATCAGATTATCTTCACTGTCAAAAATAAACTGGGCAAGGGATTTTGCAAGCTCGGTCTTTCCAACTCCTGTGGGTCCCATGAAAATAAAGGTGCCAATGGGACGGTCTTCGGGCTGCAGCCCGGATCTGGCACGCCTGACAGCATTGGAAACAGCATCAATGGATTGCTTTTGCCCTACTACTCTTTTTTTAATATGATCTTCCATATATATCAGTTTTTCCTGTTCGCCCTGAAGCATTTTAGATACAGGAATTCCTGTCCAGGCAGAAACAACATCGGCCACATCCGACTCTTCCACATCTTCCTTCAGCATTCTTTTATCCTGCTGAAGGTTATTGAGTGCCTCTTTTTTTACTTCAAGGTCTTTTAGCAGTTTCTCTATGGTGCCGTACCTGATCTGGGCAACCTTTGCAAGATCTCCATTGCGCTCTGCCTGCTGGGCCTGGGTCTGATACCTGTCAATATCTTCTCTGACAGCGCTGATTTCGTGAATCATCTGTTTTTCACTGTCCCAGCGAAGCTTAAGTGGTCCAACTTCCTCTTTCATGACTGCAATATCTATTTCAAGTTTTTCAAGACGCTCCCTTGAGGCCTTGTCCTTCTCCTTGAGCAGAGCCTGACGTTCAATCTGAGCCTGGGTAATTTTTCTTAAAATTTCATCAATAGCTCTTGGCATGGAGTCAATCTCTATTCTCAATTTGGAAGCACACTCATCAATCAGATCCACTGCCTTGTCAGGCAAAAACCGGTCTGCAATGTAACGGTTGGAAAGAGTGGCAGCCGCAACAATGGCAGAATCCTTTATCCTTATGCCGTGGTGAACCTCATATTTTTCTTTTAATCCTCTTAAAATGGAAATAGTATCTTCTATTGTAGGCTCTTTGACATAAACCTGCTGAAACCGTCTTTCAAGGGCAGCATCTTTTTCAATATATTTGCGGTATTCTTTCAATGTTGTAGCACCAACACATCTTAATGTACCCCTTGCAAGGGCAGGCTTGAGCATATTGGAAGCATCCACAGAACCTTCGGCTGCTCCTGCGCCCACAACCGTATGCAGTTCATCAATAAAAAGAACCACTTCACCATCGGCTGTTTCCACCTCTTTTAATACAGCCTTGAGCCGCTCTTCAAACTCCCCGCGAAACTTGGCCCCGGCAAGCAGTGCACCCATATCAAGAGCTATTACCCTTCTATCTTTTAATGTTTCAGAGACATCACCTTCAACAATTCTCTGGGCCAGACCTTCTACAATGGCAGTTTTCCCTACACCCGGTTCACCTATCAATACCGGGTTGTTTTTACGTCTTCGTGAAAGAACCTGCACTATACGCCGGATTTCCTCATCTCTGCCAATGACTGGATCAAGTTTTCCCTCCCTGGCAAGCACAGTTAAATCCCGCCCGAATTTCTCCAGGGCCTGATATTTCTCTTCAGGATTCTGGTCTGTCACACTCTGGTTTCCCCGGATATCTTTTAAAACAGATAAGACAGCATCCCGTGTCACACCATTTTTTTTCAAGATATTGAAGACCTCACCTTTTGCCGTGGCAAGAGTGAGAAAAATATGTTCAAGGCTTACATATTGATCCTGCATTTTACCGCTTTCAGAAAACGAAAGATCCAGAATCTTTTTTCCTTCCCTTGAAAGATAAATATCTCCTGCTCCAGATACTTTGACAAGTTTTTCAAGGACTGCCCTGGTATCTGTTTGCACCTTGCTGACCTGAACACCTATTTTTTCCAATATGGAGAAAACAATGCCCTGATCATCTTTTAACATAGCTTTTAAAAAATGAATCGGCTCAATGGCCTGATTACCAAATTCTTGCGCAATGTCATGGGCTGATTGTAAAAGTTCCTGTGATTTTACAGTTAATTTATCAAGTTTCATAAAAAATCCTTTTCATTACTTTTTATTATTTATTAGATAAAGTAATTCAAAAAATTGAGAGGTCAAGATCCTTTTTAAATATTTTATCATCACTCCATATTTATATTCTCTCAACATCCATTTTTTACACTTGACGGATCTGTAATGTGCAATCTTGACCTAAATGCCACCGGCATAGCGTTTGTATGGATTTCAGGAGGGTGCTTCATG
>CAXMTQ010000313.1:0-2754 GCA_964196205.1 uncultured Desulfobacula sp. | reverse complement strand
AGAAATAACATACACTTTTTGTCTGTTTTCTAAGGAGAAGACAACTGTCCAGGATAAAAGAATTATAAATCCGGCAAGGATAAAAATTAATCTTATGTCTCTTTTCATCTTTTCCCTTAAAGTGAAACAAAACTATTAATAAATTTTTCCACAATTTCTAAGAGCCCTGAGTTCCGATCTTTAAACATCTGGTCAGACCTGGCTGCAGAAATTACCTGTATGTCTTAATATATCCCATCTATAATTTTTTTAAAAGTTTTGTTTTCATTTTGCTCCAGGATTATGAAAAGCTATGCCCGGAAGTCAACCGCCGAAGTTGGCAGCGTGGACTTAAAATAATGATTGAAAAAGAACTGCTTGCTGCTGAAGGAACAACAAATCAGCTAGTCTATGTTTTAAAAATTTGAACTTGCGACATCTTGTGACAAAAACTTGTGCCAATCTTACGACAAAACTTGAGACAATTCTTTCATAAAGTTTCTCAACAAAACAGGATAACCGTCATCTAATCATACAAATAGAGAGCGGTGGATATAAATACCTCTAAGGCGTGTATAATGTCACCAGACATTTTGTCTTCACATCCCCCAGACTTTTCAGTTTATGGGGAATATTTGAATTGAATTTTATTGATTCACCGGAAATTAATTGATGCTTTTTATTATCAAGGGTCAGTTCCAGTTTACCTTCAAGGACATAAATAAATTCCTCACCATCATGTCTGTAGGCTACAGGTTTATGATATTTTTCCTGCTCTATGATTATCTGGAATACTCTTAAATGCTCGTTCTCAGCATTTGGTGTTAACGTTTTATAAAAATAATTATCTGTCCTTTTTGTGTACTCTTTTGCCCTTTGACCTGTTAAATCTTTTTTCTCATCATCATTTAAAAAAGTGCCTGGATCAACATCAAAAACTTCTGATAACTGCAGGAGAAAACCAACAGGTGGTGTGGTTTTATTTTCTTCCACATCTTTTATAAATTCAGGAGTTCTTCCTGTTTTTTTAGCAATGCTTTCCCTTGTAAGGTTATTAAATTTTCTTAAGTTAAGAAATTTTGAACCAAAATCAGAACCATCTGCCTCACTTTCAATTATCCTTGAATCGGCCAGGGATCTCATGGCTGTTTTCTTAATTAATTTTGTCAATACAGGAATAAAAACTGCAATATCAGCTGCAATTCCAAGATTTGCCAATTTAAATATTGGAGCATTTATATCTTTATTTATGGCAACAACAAATTTTGCTTTTGTTATTCCTGCTGTATACTGTACAGCACCGGAGGTTCCAGCAGTTATTAAAAGTTCTGGTTTTATGGTTTTTCCTGTCTGCCCTATTAATTTGTCTTCATCAATCCAGTGCCAGAACACAGGAGGTCTTGTGGCTCCTACTTCTGCGCCAAGGGCTGAAGCTAATTTTCTTATCAGTCTGAATCCCTCAATATTGCTGGCACCTGCTCCTCCAACTACAATTTTTTTGGCTTTCTCAAGGCTTTTACCTGAATGTTTTATTTTTTCTCTGGAAACAAGGCTTAAACAACACTTGACTGATGGCTCCAATCTCATTCTATGGATACAATTTGTGGGTTGTTTAGCTTCTTTTTTTTGAAAGGCATTTTTTTGAATTGTTATAAAACCCGGCCTGGAAGCCTTTGAAAATCCGAGTTCTGCCATGATTTCTCCATCATATGAAGGGCAGACAACAACAATTTCATCATTTTCAACTTTTAGATCAACACAATCTGCTATCATTCCTGACATTAAAGAGAAAGCACATCTGGCTGATACTTCACGCAGGATATCTGTTAAAGCGAACAAAAACAGACCAACAGATTCAACCTCCACTGCCTGTTTTAACAGATCAGATATCATGGCGGGAGTAAGCAGACCTTCTGCTTTGGTTTCAATGAATAAAACAGAATCAGCACCATGCTTTAAAGCTTCCTGCGCTGAGTATTCAACAGTTTGGAAATTATCTTTACTGATTATTTTTTTGGGGGTTGATTTCTTTTGGGCTGACTCTTTTTGAACAATAATAACAAAAACAACTTTGGCTTCTGTAATTTTCTTGAGTTTAAGTGCACCAGAAATAATATCAAGGCTGTCTGAGAACATGTCAGCATCTCTTATATCCCCATATACAAAAATATTACCGGTCAACATAATATTATCCATAAGACTATCCGATAAATCCCTGATCTGTCAGTTTATCAACAAGTATTTCAGCCATTTTTTCAGGTGATCCTTTTAGAAACTTGCAGCTCTTCTCTTTTTTAACCCTGTTGAGTGCAATAATTTTTGTGGGAGATGCATTAAGTCCTGTAAGAAAATCGTGAAGAGATAAACTATTGTTATCCCAAACCTCAATATTTTTATTTTCAAAGGTGTTTTCTATTTCATAAAGAGTAGTATTATCACTGTCGGAAAAATCAGGATTTATTGTAAAATCACAAGTTAGATTTGGAGAGGGACTATATCGGATATCTCCTCCAAAATTATATATTAGAGTTGGTTTCAGGTCTATAGTTTCAATTTTACCGGCTACACCATAAGGTCTAAACTCAAAAGTTCTTCCTGATTTTATACTACTAATATTTTCAATATATCCCAATTGAGACATGCGGGTCGAATTATTCCATTCAGGTAGGTGAGGTTTCCATTGTCCCCGGGATGCGTCCTTTGAAATATTCCTCATTATGTTAAATCCCCATATCTGATTAACTTTGTTTGAGAACCTAAAATTGAAAAAGGGGA
>CAXMTQ010000312.1:2454-2757 GCA_964196205.1 uncultured Desulfobacula sp. | reverse complement strand
AGAATATTGAACTCTTTTCCAATATGAATACAATGGAAAATATTATGCTGGGCCGCCATATCCATATGAAGACAGGACTTTTCCATGGCATGACCATGTGGGGAAGATCGTCTTTTGCTGCAAAAGAGGAAATACAGCACCGGAAAAAAGTTGAAGAGATCATTGATTTTCTGGAACTTCAAAATGTTCGGGATAAATTTGTGGGAGCTCTGCCCTATGGAACTCAAAAGCTTATTGAGCTTGGCAGAGCTCTCGCTCTCGAACCCACTTTGCTCCTGCTGGACGAACCGTGTGCTGGAATGA
>CAXMTQ010000312.1:2205-2444 GCA_964196205.1 uncultured Desulfobacula sp. | reverse complement strand
TTCAAGATGATCTTGGAATCACTATCCTGCTCATTGAGCATGATATGAAAATGGTCATGGATATTTCATCAAGGGTTCTTGCCATAAATTTTGGTAAACCTGTTACTCTTGGAATCCCTCAAGAGGTTCAGCAGAATGAAGAAGTACTAAAAGCGTACATAGGCGAGGGAGATTAGACCATGGCAAATCTTCTTGAAGTAAAAAATATTGAAACTTATTATGATCTGGTCTATGCCATA
>CAXMTQ010000312.1:302-2191 GCA_964196205.1 uncultured Desulfobacula sp. | reverse complement strand
GAGGAGCTTCTTTTTCTGTAGAAGAGGGAAGTATTACTGCAATTCTTGGCAATAATGGTGCTGGCAAGTCAACTATTTTAAAAACCATCATGGGCCTGATAGAAGATCAACCGGATAAGGGTATAATTGAATATGAAGGCAAACCCATTCAGCACAAAGACACTGATGTCATTGTCCGCCAGGGAATTGCCTATGTGCCTGAAGGTCGCGAGGTCTTTGAAGAGTTAACTGTTAATGAACATCTGTTAATGGGAGCATATACAAGAGATGATTCAGCAGATATTAAGCAGGACATAGAAAAGGTATATGAGTACTTCCCTGTTTTAAAAACGAGATCAAATCAATGGGCGGGAACACTTTCCGGCGGGGAGCAGCAGATGCTTGCCATTGGAAGGGGATTGATGCTAAAACCAACTCTTTTAATCCTGGATGAACCCTCTTTGGGCCTTTCTCCTATTCTCGTAAAAGAGATATTTGCCATAATAAAAGAGATAAACTCCCAGGGGACTACTATTCTTCTTGTGGAGCAGAATGCCAATATGGCCCTTTCTGTCTCTTCCACAGGCCTGATACTTGAAAACGGCCGGTTTGTAATGAAGGGCAAATCAAAGGATCTGCTTCAGGACAAGGATGTAAAAGAATTTTATCTTGGCATTAAATCAGAAACTTCAGCCAAAGGTTTCCAGCGATGGAAAAGAAAGAAAGCATGGCGATGAAAAACAGTAATACAAAATTTCAAACTATACCTGAAGTGTTTAACAAGGCTGTTGCTGAGAATGGTTCCAGGGTTTCCATGCGGACAAAAGATCTTGGAATTTGGCATGATATCTCCTGGAATGAATATTATGACAAAGCAAAAAAAATTGGAAGCGCTCTTGTATCCATGGGCTTTGAAAAAGGGGATGCCGCCTGTATCATAGGTGATAACGCAATTGAGTGGGTCATGGCTGACATGGGTATTCAATGTGTCGGCGGTGTATCTGTGGGTATCTATTCCACCAATGCCTGGCAGCAGGTGGAGTATGTGGTTGATCATTGTGATGCAAAATTTTTGTTTGTGGAAAATGAAGAGCAGTTGGACAAATGGCTGATGTTCAAAGAGAAGACACCGTTGTTAAAAAAAGTTATTATCTGGGATACAAAAGGTCTTTCAGCAGTTAAAGATCCCATGGTCATGACTTTTAACCAGCTTCTTGAAAAGGGAAACAGAGTTTGTGAAAAGCAGCCCGATCTTTTTGAGGATATGCAGGCAAGAGTTATTCCGGACGATCTTGCAGTAATTATTTATACTTCAGGAACCACCGGACCACCCAAAGGCGCCATGCTTACCCATAAGAATGTAACCTGGATGGCCGGGGCTGTTAATGACACTCTTGAAATTTATAAAACAGATAATGTTTTGTCTTTTTTACCATTGTGCCATGTTTTTGAAAGACTTTTTACAGTTTTTATCCATCTTAGATATGCATATATTGTCAATTTCGTTGAAAAACCTGATACTGTTATGCAGAATATGGTGGAAGTATCTCCAACTATTAGGTATGCCGTCCCAAGGATATGGGAAAAATACTACTCCAATATCATGATTAAAATGAGTGATGCCACATGGTTTAAACGCTCTGTTTTTAATATTGCCCTTAAAATCGGTAAAAAACGGGCAGACTCTATAATGAATTTTAAAACTCCCGGGCTTGTTCAAAGCCTCCTGTACAAACTTGCATGGTTTACTGTTTTCAGAAAGCTTAAAGAGAGACTTGGCTTTGAAAAAATTCGTGTGGCAATTTCAGGAGCTGCTCCCATCTCTAAAGATGTGTTACGATTTTTTCAATCCATTGGAATGAATCTGATTGAAGGGTATGGTCAGACAGAAGGAACCGGCGTTACTACGC
>CAXMTQ010000312.1:0-292 GCA_964196205.1 uncultured Desulfobacula sp. | reverse complement strand
CCGGTGGAAAAAACCAAATTTGGAACAGTGGGCCTTGCCCTTAAAGGGATAGATATTAAAATTGCTGAAGACGGCGAAATTCTTGTCAGATCTCCGGCAGTTTTTAGAGGTTATTATAAAAATGATAAGTCCACCAGCGAAACCATTGTTGATGACTGGCTATTAACAGGTGATGTGGGCGAAATTGATAAAGATGGATTCTTGAAAATAACAGACCGAAAAAAAGATATTATTGTAACAGCAGGCGGTAAAAATATTACTCCGCAGTATATAGAAAACAAACTCAAGGCAA
>CAXMTQ010000311.1:0-2762 GCA_964196205.1 uncultured Desulfobacula sp. | reverse complement strand
TTTGAATATGGCTTTGGTTGTCTCAAGTTCTTTATGATATACCTGCAGGGAATTGAAAATATTTTTTTGAACAAACTCGGTAGGTTCTCCGTCGGCTGTGAACAGGGGATCTCCCATGCCGGGTTTGAAATGTTCAGCCTCTGGATCCAGGCACATGGCAAATTTATTTTCCTGGTCATGAACTTTGGCTAAAGTGAAAGGATATAGCCTGAAATATGCCGGGATGTAAGGGACTTTCCAGTTGCCGCCCTTATTTATGTAAGCATTTTTATCTTTTTTCAATGAAAGAACAGCTCGGGGAACACCGGGCATTTCTTTAAGAAATATAATGGGGTAATATTGGGACGCTTGGCGCAGTTCTGAAAAAGAGAGCTTTACAATGGAGATATGTCTGGCAAAGTTAAATCCGGGTATTTTTGTCAGCCTGAGATCCTGGTGTTTTGAGTGTTCCAGCGCTTCAATTTTATTGAACATTGTACATAATTTCCTATTTTAATAATGATTATTAATTTACATCATTGAGGATTATGCCTATCATATAATATCTATAATAGCAATGGGTTTCCTGCAAGTCCGGATGTTAAGACGAACAGGTATGAGCCAAATCAACGTTGACATTGTCTGTTAATTTTATTAAACAGAGTTGACTGATTTTGGTTTAAGAGAAAATAAATTATTCCAGCCCACGACTATAAAGAAAAATACAAAAAGCTTAGAAATATTGCCATGGGGTATATAGACTATAAAAAAAATAAGTTTGACCGGGATTTAAATAAGTTATGGAGTGGTTGATAAAATCATGATTTCAGTATGCCTTGCATCTTACAATGGTGAAAACTTCATTGCAGAGCAGTTGAATTCCATACTTGAACAGTTGTCTGATCAAGATGAATTGATCATTTCAGATGATGGATCAAATGACGGAACTATCTCCATTATCAATCGGTTTAATGACAAACGAATCAGGCTGTTCTGTCATTCAGAAAAAAAAGGTATCCAAAAAAATTTTGAGAATGCATTGAAACAGGTCAGAGGAGATATCATTTTTCTGGCAGACCAGGATGATATCTGGGAAAAGGGAAAAGTTCGAACAATGGAGAAGTATTTGATCGACTATGATCTGGTGGTAAGTGATTGCTCCATCGTTGATCTGAAGGGAAAGACAATATTCGACTCTTTTTATGCATTGAGAAGGTCTGGTCGCGGCTTATTACAAAACATTTGGCAGAATTCTTATTTGGGATGTTGCATGGCATTTCAAAGAAAAATTCTGGACAAGGCAATTCCATTGCCGGAAAGGGTGCCCATGCATGACTGGTGGGTTGGCCTTGTGGCGGAATTATTTGGCACCACCTGTTTCTGTCCTGAAAAATTAGTCCGTTACAGAAGGCATGAAGAAAATAAAACCCCTTTTGTCGGGCAAAGTCAATTTGGTTTTATGGATCAGGTAAGATTTCGAAAAAATTTAGTTTGCTCCCTTTTCAGGGCGTGGGCTGGGTGGCAACCATAATATTTCAATGGAGTAAGAGAGTACCTATCATATGTTTGATAGAAAAATCAAATTATTCTTTGCCCATTTTATCTGACCATGGATTTTGTAATCGAAATTAAAATTGACTTTAAGCTTTGATTCAATTAAAAAACCTCTTAAGTAAACTTGTAAAATATTTTTTATTAAAATTATGAAGATTAGCGATTCTTAAACAGGCTATTGAGTTTTGAATGGAACAAAATAAGATCTGTATATTATTGAGTGTATATAACGGTTCTCACTATATTGAAGAGCAACTAAACAGTATCACTACTCAAGACCATACCAATTTAGAAATATTGATACGTGATGATGCTTCTCAAGATAACTCTCTAAAAATTTTGAAACATTTTGCAAAGCAAGATTCACGCATTACTCTTATTCAAGATAGTTTTGGGAATAATGGAGTCAATGGCAATTTTAATTTGCTTATGAAAAACGCATTGCAGACATCAAGTCAATACTTTGCATTTGCAGACCAGGATGATGTGTGGCAGCCTGATAAACTCTCTTCACAGCTTACTAAGATGCAGAGGGCTCAAACAGTGTATCGTGACGAACCAATACTTGTTTACTCTGATATGGAAGTAGTCGATGCCTTACTAACACCAATTTCACCTTCATTTATGGAATATCAGGGCATAAGCAATGTAAGTAAAAAACCTCTAAATATATTGTTGACTCAAAATTTTATTCCCGGCTGTACAATGCTTATTAACCGTAAATTACTGGAAATGGTTGTACCTGTTCCAAGAGGGGCATTAATGTATGATTGGTGGATAGCACTATGCGCTGCTACGTTAGGCCAGATAAAATTTATTGCTGAACCATTGGTAAAATATCGTCAGCATGGAAGCAATGTGGTTGGTGCAAGGTCAATCTATCATTTTATAAATCCGTTTAAATCTAATTGGCTTGACCTCTGGCTGACAGGGAAAAAGAATCTACTTAAATCCATTTCCCAGGCACAAGCTCTGGATAAACTAATTGTTAAACTTGATCCGTCAAACCAATATAGTCATCTGATCAAATCTTATGCATCAATATTGGAACAACCACCTGTCCAGCGTGTAGTTAAATTGTTTCATCAAGGGATCTTACCTCAGCCTAAAATCAGGCAATTATTAAATTTTTCCCGCATTTTATTTTTATCAAAAAATAGTTTTCCCAATTGCTGACACCTAATTTCTTTAAAGTATTTCATACATCAGAACTCATTTTTAATTCTTTT
>CAXMTQ010000310.1:0-2811 GCA_964196205.1 uncultured Desulfobacula sp. | reverse complement strand
AAATCATAACTGTATTATACGAATTGATTCTGCAGGCATAAGGAAGGGAAGAGAGTTCAGAAATAATTATATCTCTGCTTATTTCCATATCAGACATCATTTTTTTTAATAGGAACCCACCGTAATTGCCAGGGACAAGAATAACATGTTGTCCATCCTTAAGTTCCGGAATCAATTTGTTAAATATGGGTCTATGTGCAAATGATGGTACAACTACAATAATAACGTTGGCATTTTTTATAGCTTTTTCCATATCCATGGTTATATCTTGCAGTTTCCCACCAATTTCAATATCTCCCTTTAAAAAAATTTCCTTTTCGTCTTGTAATTTTAAGAAATCTTTAGTTTCCTCAAGGGGTTCATACATTATAACCGGGAAGTTTTTGTGAGCAATGTGACTGCAAAAAGCTCTCCCGCCGTTTCCACTGCCAAGTACTGTAAAATTGAGTTTGTCTGCCATTTTTATTTCCTTTTAAATTATATCAATCAGCCATTAATGAAGTTCTGATCAATTCTCTGATACTGTCTTTAAAATCTTCCTTAGGTCCACCTTGCTTAACCTGACCCATGTCAAGCATGTACATATTGTCTGATACCTCAAGAGCTTTCAGCATATTTTGATCCACAATAAGAATTGTGGTACCTTGTTTTGATATTTTAATCAGCAGGTCATAAATTTCTGTTACAATGTTTGGTTGAAGACCTACAGATGGTTCATCTATCAGCAGTAGTTCAGGTTCTGACATGATCTCTTTTCCCACAGAGAGCATTCTTAACTGGCCACCGCTCAGGTTCCCCGCTTTTAAAGCTTTTCGTTCTGCCAGCACAGGGAAAATTTCATAAATTTCAGACAACCTTTTTTTTATTCTTTTTTTATCTTTTCGAAATGTCCATGCACCTAATAAAAGATTATCATTAATGGATAATTCAGGAAATGTACTGTATTCCTGCAACATGTAGCTTATACCCATTTCCTTCATATAATATGGGCGGCTTTTATCGATCTCTTTATCTTTGAAAACTATCTTTCCCTCTCTTGGATGAAGAAAGCCGAATATAGTCTTTAGCAGAGTAGATTTACCAGAGCCGTTTGCACCTATGATTCCGGTAATCTTGTTTTTTTCAATTTCTATGGAAACATTACGCAGAATATCAATTCCCTCAACATAACCAACCGTGATATTTTCCATGTACAGCATAGCCATTTTTTATCCTCCCAGATATGCGTCAATAACTTCAGGTATATTGGCAACTTCTTTCATTGAGCCCTCAGCAATGCGTGCTCCTTTATCCAACACAGTGACTTTGCTGCAAAGAGAACTAATTGTTGCCATTTCATGACTCACTATAAGAAATGTTACATTTTTATCCTGATTCATCATTTTGATGGATTTAATGATTATACCCTTTATAGATTGATGAACTCCAGCAAAAGGCTCATCCATAACATATAATTCAAGCCCCTTACGCATGAAACCGCGTACAATTTGGAGCAGCATGAATTGACCGCCTGAAAGACTCTTTGTGGGCTTATTTTTCAGACGGCTCAAAAGTGCAAAATCAAGAAGCTCTTCAGCCCTGGTATTGGCTTCATTGTTTGATTGTCCCTGAGTAAATGCCGGTATAAGCATATTTTCAAGGACTGTCATATTGAGAAACACGCGGGCCACCTGAAATGTCCGCATGATACCCATGGCTGCGATCACATCAGGCTGCAATCCATTGATTTTTTTACCTTTATAACGGATATGTCCTTCTGTAGCATCATAAATACCGGTAATCTGATTAATCAGTGTTGTTTTTCCAGAGCCATTGGGTCCTATCAAGCCCCTGACTTCTCCTTTTTCCACCTCAAAGGATACCCCATTATTGGCTTTTAATCCGCCAAATATTTTGACAACATTATCCATTTCAAGTATTTTGTTTTTGTTATTCATTAAGATTCCCCCTGTTTTGGAGTTTCTATTTCATGATATGCAGATATGTCTCCGTTTTTATCTTTATTAATCCACTGTTTTATTTGTCTGTATAATTCCAATAATCCACCATTGAAAAACCGCATAATAATAATAACCAGCAGACTCAGGATTAAGATTCGAACCTCTGACTGTGCTCTTAGTAATTCCATGAGGATTCGAACAGCTATGGCTCCGATGATTGGTCCAGGCATTGTTCTTATTCCACCAATAACAACAAAAATAATGATCATTGCCATTTCATTGAAGTCACCCATGATAGGACTGATTAAACCTATGGAATGGCCGTAAAAAGCTCCCGCCATTCCTGCAAGACCACTTGATACTGCAAAGGCAAAAATTTTATAACGGACAATATTTACCCCCATGGACCTGGCAGCAATGGAATCATCCCTTATGGCCTTTAAATAATATCCAATGCGTGATCTCATGATTAAAACAATAAGGATTATGGTAGCGATCAGCAATCCAAGGAAAAGATAATAATATGGGGTCGGTTGAATAGTGCCGAAAAGCAAAGGTGACTCAAGCCCCCTGTCACCACCGGTAAATGTATAATGGAGCCTGAAATAATTTCGTGCAACTTCAGCAAATGCCCATGTAATCAAAGCAAGATAAAGACCTGAAACTCTGAGACACATAATACCCATTAAGCTACTGATCAACATGGTTAAGAGAATTCCAGCAGGAATACTCATCCAGAAAGGGATACCTGCCTTTGTCATGAGAAGGGTTGATGTATAAGCTCCAATCATTCCAAAGGCATGATGTGCCAGTGAAAATAATCCTGTATAACCACTGAGAAGGTTCCAACTCGCAGCTAAAATGGCGTAAA
>CAXMTQ010000309.1:0-2814 GCA_964196205.1 uncultured Desulfobacula sp. | reverse complement strand
ATTGAGTAAAGTCCTCCAAAAAGCAAAAGAAAAAACCGGCAGTTTATCAGATCTTATCATACAATTTTTTAGATGGGTCGTTCAAGTTATTGGCGGTGGATTGGCACTTTATCTTAATTATGAAAGTGATAAATCAGATATGGATGATACCTGCAACACAAATATTTCAACCCCACCATCCCGTAGAACTCAACTTTTTTTTTCTAATATTGGCGATTTCGTACCATCGAAAGAGCGAACAGCCCTCATCGCTTTTTATAATAATACGGACGGGGATAACTGGCCGGACAATAGTGGTTGGAAAACACCTCCTCTTCATTCTGATGGTTTTGCAATGCCAGGAACAGAAGGTTCTTGGTTCGGTAACAGGGAATGATCCAATATCAAATCCCGGAGAGATATTTATTGACCCATTATCAGCATTTCAAAAACATTTTAAAGGATTGGAAATATTAATAAATGAATCATACTGGTATAATCCAATTAACCAGTGGGCAACAATTAAAACTTGAAAATTTCAGAAAACAGGCATCTTCAAAAGATTCTGAAAAAGCCTTAATGGCCCTGTTGAGCAATGATGGCAAATCCGTCCCTGAAATTGCATTGATGCTAAAACGCAATCAACACACTATTAGAGATTGGCTGAAGAGATATAGAACCCAGGGAATTAACGGTTTAAGCCGCAATTTTTCTCCCGGGAGGCCAAACACTATGCGCAAAAAAATAAAACAGCATATCAAGCAGATTATTGGAAATTCTCCAATCAGCCATGGTTATCAGGATTCTACCTGGAGTGTTCCCCTGATTACTTATGAGGTAAATAAAAATCTTAATTTAAATACAAGCTCAAAAACTGTAACACGAGCTTTGAAGAGTATGGGCTATGTGTATAAACGTCCATCCAAAACCATCCCGGGTCATGCTCCAACCAAAGAAGAAAAACAAAACACGGTAAAAAAGATGGTGCAGGAAATTCTAAAAATAATTGACCATAAAGAAAGTGTGATTTACACGCTTGATGAATCACACTTTTCAACAGAACCCTACCTTGTTCAAGGTTGGTTTAAAAAAAGGTGGCCGCCACAGGATCTCAACACCAAAAAAAAGAGAGAGTCTCACTTACTTTGGATGTTTGAATATCAGGACACAAAAATTTTATTGGAAAAAGTCGATAAAATCAGGCAGTGATTCATTCCTATGGTTTATAACACAACTACGCCAAAGGACACCAGAAAAGCAAATTGTCATTATTTTAGACAATGCCAGCATCCATAAATCCAAGAAAGTAAAAAGATATTTGAAAAGACATCAAAATATACATCTGTGTTATCTACCAACATATTCCCCGGAGTATAATCCGGTGGAACTGTTCTGGAGATGGATTAAGCCGAAGGTTTATGGGTTTTCAGCGTTAGGAGGCATTACAGAGTTGGTTTCCAGGTTCAGGAAATTGGTGTGGCATTATAACCGGGGCAGGCTACATCACCCAATAAAGTTTAATTTTAAAGCTTATGAAAAATTATTATAGATATTTACGTCTTTATGCTTATGAAGCATGATCGGCGGTGTTTTTGAAAAAAGGCAGAACTGATAAAAGTAATGGTGGGTGTCCACATGGATTCTTATGTATCCGTATACAACGTAACATACTGAAATCATGGGAGGGCGAGTATAAGAGCATGAACTCTCACGCCGGAAACCGGGGTTCTATTTCCCGTTGGATCACCAAATCAAAGAAATAATATTGTTATTTTCCATTGCAGGTTGTATGCTATAATTTATGAAAGTTGATGAATATATTCAATATTGGATTGATAGTCCTGACGATGATTTTCAGGCAATGATCCATTTGTCCGAAAAAGAGAATTTCATAAAAAATATACCAATAATTTTACTAAAACATGGATTGACCATATTAAAAGATTAAGAAAATGGATAAAGATAAAGTTTCAAAAATAGCTCGCAGCTATATTAATTTCATCAAAAAGCAAGATCCTAATGTTCAACAGGCTTAGAGATTATATAATTTTATCATAAAAAAAGTGTTCTACGACTCCAGTAATAAACTATTTGAAAAAAGGATGTCACAGTAAGATGTTTGATTTAATAAAAAAAATTATCAGCAATGACAATGGTAAAGCAAAGGCCACAGATCAGGATATTGTAGATGCTCATTTGGCGCTAACCGTACTGTTACTTGAGGCAGCTTATGCCGATGGCGAATGCAGTGGAGAAGAAAAAGAGCATCTTATTGCAACACTTATGACAAATTTTGAGGTATCAAGGCAGGAAATTGATACACTGCTCCTTGATAGGGATAAAGAACAAAGAAAGTATGTGAGCCTTTTTCGCTATACTCACTTTATTAACGAAAATTTTTCTGAAAAGCAAAAGATCAGCATAATGGAATCTGTATGGCGTATCATTTTGATAGACGATCACCTTGAAGCGCATGAGGACCACTTTGCCCACAAACTTGCAAACCTCCTTCAATTAAACCATAACGAGTTGATCGATGCTAAGCTGAGGGCAAGAAAGCAGCTTTTATAAATATTTAGTATTTCCAACTTCAATGCCAGGAACAAGTGGTAAATATTGATCCTCCCCCAGTATTGTAGACACTCAGTTAAGCCTCTATAATAAAAATTAAGGAGGACAAAACATGAGTTTAAAACCCAGAAGAAAATATGACCAGTCAATAGAGTTGGAATTTTTTATTACAATTATTCATGCATTGGGCTTCTGTTTAAGAATATCGTAATAAATAAGAATGTTTTCAATATATTTAACAGGTTCTCTTCCTCTGGCATATCC
>CAXMTQ010000308.1:0-2818 GCA_964196205.1 uncultured Desulfobacula sp. | reverse complement strand
GTTCTTTGGATAATTTACTGAGTTTGTCCCTATCTGGATCAGATGTTTCCATGAGCATTTTCATCTCCTGCTGTTTTGCAAATTTTGCAGAGCGAAGTTCATAGGTTTCATCAATAAATTGCTGGCGAAGAGCAGTGAGTTCGTCCCTCTGATTTTTGGAGAGGTCACTGGTCCCGCCTTGTCCCCCACCATACCTTGGGCAGTCCTGATTGAATCCTCCACCCATCATTCCCCTGCCACTGCCAGGTCCCACTGCAAATACGCTTCCTGCCACAAAGGCAACCAAAAGAATTGAACTGATAATAATAATTGTTTTTTTCATAATAACCTCCAAGTTAACGGTTTGTTTAATAATTGATCTATTTTGTCACTATTCGTTCTTTCTGCAGATTATATAAAGCAAAGGGTGTGCCATAAAAGGAATGTTTTTTTAACACATTGAAATAACAATATATATAAAATTAAGCAGGGGATAAAATATTAAACCGGGATTTTGTAACTGTTTACTTTTTACCCGGATCATGGTATCCACATGGATATAAAATATCCAGTGAGGCTGTTGTTTAAAATCAATATATCTCTATAAACTAAGGTTTAAGCAACAATGGTATTATTTTTGCTTTATCTATATTTAAATAGAATAAAAAGCAGATAAATTTTATAAAGGCTATTAAGGAATAATTTAAAATATGACAGCTGTTAAAAAAAAGAGATTCCCATTAATATCCCCTCTGTTATTTGTAGGGATTTTACTGATTCTACTGCCGATCTTTACTTTCATGACCATGGACAGGCTTAAAAAGCAAAAAGAGTTTTCTACTCAAAGACTTATGGGAAAGGGAATCTCCTTGATCAGAACATTTGAAGCTGGAACCAGAACCGGATTTTTCACCATGGGGTGGGGGGCAAGAAGAATTCAGACTATGCTTTTTGAAACATCACTGCAGCCTGAAATTGTCTATATGATGATTACATCAAAGGACGGCAGGATAGTGGCGCACTCAGATGCCTCCAGAGTGGGGAATATTTTTCATGCCATGCCCGCAATTTCAAATATAAACCAGGATATCTCTGAATTTAATCACAGAAAAAGGCAGCTGAAAGATCAAACCCAGGTTTTTGAAGTATTCAAGCGTTTTGATCCTGTCCATTCAAATTTTAAGGGCAGGCATATGCGCATGCGTGGCATGTTACTGCATGGGGATAAGAAGCAGTCAAGCCAGCCTAAATTTGAGAGACAAACAAAGGAGTGGTGCCAGCCATATCTTCAAAGCCGGGATGGGAATATGCCTGAAAAGGCACAGCATTATATTTTTGCAGGTCTTTCCATGGTAAAAGAAAAAATTGCAAGGGAGAGACTGTTGAAGCACACCATCTGGCGGGGGTTTTTCTTTTTTGCATTGGGATGTGTTGGTTTTATCGCTCTATTTGCATTCCAGGGATACAAATCTGCAAGAGAATCTTTAACCCGTGTAAAGGCATTTTCCGATAATGTGATTGAAAATATGCCATCGGGATTGATCTCCATTAATTTAGATCATGAAATAACATCCATGAATAAAACAGCAAAAGATATTCTGGGTGAAGATTTGACCAATTCAGTTCCCAAACTGATTGCATTGATAAAAAAACAAGAGATATCCAAAGAAATTATTCATCAGGAAATTGACCTTGTTGTTGACCGGAATAAAACCATTGGGCTGGACATAACAGCATCGCCCATAAAAGACAGTGAAAATCAAATCACGGGGTTTTTATTTCTTTTTAAAGATTTAACTCAGATTAAAGAACTTAAAAAACAGGTGGAGACAAACAGGCGGCTTGCAGCAATTGGCAAGCTTGCAGCAGGTGTTGCCCATGAAATAAGGAATCCTTTAAGTTCTGTAAAAGGTTTTGCAACCTATTTTGGCAAACGCTATGAAGAGAATTCTTCTGACAGGCAGACAGCTGATATCATGGTTAAGGAAGTGGAACGTATAAACAGATCCATTACCCAGCTGCTTGAATTTGCAAAGCCCATGAGTGTTAAAAAAAAACCTGTGGATATAAATGTAATGATAGAACACTCTTTGAAACTTGTTCACCATGATATTGTTCAAAAGAAAATCCAGACAAAGGTTGATATTAATCTTGAATCACCTTTGATTTACACCGATGGCGACAGGATGAACCAGGTGCTTTTAAATTTATATATTAATGCCATACAAGCCATGGAAGAAGGCGGTAAACTGGGAATCAGGGTGCAGGAAAAAGAGCAGCAGAGTGTAATTGAAATTATGGTAAAAGACAATGGCGCCGGTATTGGTAAAGAGACACTTAACCTGATTTTTGATCCATATTTTACTACCCGGCCCACAGGAACAGGATTGGGACTTTCAATTGTTCACACTATTATTGAAAACCTCGGAGGCAGTATAAAGGTTCAAAGCACAGAAGGTAAGGGCTCTTGTTTTATTATCAATCTGCCTGTGCAGGAGATTGGACAATAGAAACAAGAAACAAGAAAATCGAAACTTGAAACCGAAAATCGGAAACCGGGGATTTGGGACTAAAGATGAGAAGTGAACACTTAAAATTTAAAAAAAAATTTAATGATTTGCTGTTGGCAGCAGCATTCAAAGCCGTTTGCAGTAGTTTTTAAAAGGATAAAAAACAGATGAAAAAAATACTTGTGGTTGATGATGATACAGCCCATGCCAGAATGCTGAAAACTTTGATGACGGAGTGGGAATATGAGATCCATCTTGCAGAGGATGGTACAATTGCTGTTAAAATGGTAAAAGAGCAATCCTTTGATATGGTATTGATGGATATGAAA
>CAXMTQ010000307.1:281-2823 GCA_964196205.1 uncultured Desulfobacula sp. | reverse complement strand
AGATCAGGAAAAGTTAGCTCAGACAAAGATAAGAGAAATTTATAGAACAGGAGATCCTGTTCGATTTGAGACAACAAGGTTCTCCAAGCAGGGTAGGAGCATTGATATTTTCCTTAGTGCAGCAATTATAAAGGATTATAAAGGGATGCATAACGGGCTTGTTGTTAATCTAAAAGATATTTCCAATCGAAAAATACTTGAAAATCAGCTTCGGCATGCCCAAAAAATGGAAGCCATTGGTACCCTCGCAGGTGGCATAGCCCATGATTTTAATAATATCCTTTTTCCTATCCTGGGCCATACTGAAATACTGTTGATGGAGACACCAGAGGACAACCCCACGCACAATAGACTACAAAAAATTTATGAAGGTGCTCAAAGAGCCAAAGACCTTGTAAGACAGATTCTTACATTTTCCCGCCATGGGAGTGTTGAACTTCAAACAATGAAATTGCAGCCAATAGTAAAGGAAACCATAAGCTTTGTAAAAGCAGCTATGCCTGGTACAGTGAAGATTGAGGAGCATATTGACGATAATTGTAAAGCTGTTAAAGCTGACTCCACACAAATTCATCAAATAGTCATGAACCTTACAACCAACGCTTCCCATGCCATGGAAGAGAATGGCGGTACAATTAAAGTGAGTTTGAAAGAGATAAAATTTGGTGAAAATGATCTGATAAGTCCTGATATGAAACCTGATACTTATATATGCCTTTCAATAGCAGATGGAGGCAAGGGGATGGATGAGGAGTTGGTAAAACAAATTTTTGATCCATTTTTCACTACCAAAGAGAAGGGCAGAGGTACAGGAATGGGACTTGCTACAGTACATGGTATTGTTAAAAAAATGAATGGGGAGATACAGGTCTTAAGCGAGCCTGGCAAGGGAGCCATATTCAATATTTATTTTCCTGCAGCAAAGTCTTAACCGCCTGTCAAAATATAATTGATAAAAAGTATATATGAAAACAAAACAGATAATTGATCATATTGTAAAATGGCTTGATACCTATCTTGGCAGATCAGGTTTAAAAGGATTTGTCATTGGTGTTTCAGGAGGAATTGATTCAGCTGTCACATCATGCCTTTGTGCCGGAACAGGCAAACCTGTCCTGGCCCTGAATATACCAATTTATCAGGCAAAAGATCAGGTTGCAAGATCCTGCGACCATATTGCATGGCTTGAAAAAAAATTTGACAATGTCCAGGGCATTGACATGGAGCTGTCACCTGTTTTTGAAGAGATAAAAAGAAGTTTTCCTGACTCTATTCAGGATAGTATGACCATGGCCAATACAAGATCCAGACTTCGCATGCTTACTTTGTATGCTTTTGCATCCAGCCATAAAATGCTTGTTGCAGGAACAGGCAACAGAGTTGAAGATTTTGGAGTGGGATTTTATACCAAATACGGGGACGGTGGTGTGGATATCTCTCCCATTGCCGACCTTACAAAAACTCAAATTTACAGCCTTGGTAAAAGTTTAGGAATTATTGAAGATATTTTGACTGCTGCACCCACAGATGGACTGTGGGACGATAATAGAAGTGATGAAAGCCAGATAGGTGCTACTTATAAAGAACTTGAGTGGGCAATGGCATATCTTGAATCTTCCCAAAAAGAAACTTTAAATAAAAGGCAGAAAAAGGTTCTCTCTATTTATAAAAATTTTCATATCGCCAACAAACATAAAATGGAACCCATACCTGTCTGTCATATCCCCGGCAGTCTGTTAGCTGATTTTCTTTAATAATAAAATAAAATGTCATTTTCCAGGCAAGAATTTGCAGAAACTTATAGTCAATTAACTAATCATCAGTCAACCAGTGAACTCAATTTCATGAGAAGCGGATCAAAATGGATGTTTACATGCTTATAAACTCTATTATTAAGTTTGTCATAAAACTTTTTGTTTTCAATATCAGGATCGAATTTATCCCCGATATGTACCATTTTTTTAATTGCTTCTTCATAGGAGTTAAATGCGTTAACAGCCATGCCTGCATTGATGGCACATCCGACGGACGCAGAGCTTTTCATCTGGTTGCGACAGGCAGGCAATCCAAAGATATCTGCAAATATCTGCATAAACAAATTACTGTTTGCCCCTCCGCCTGAAATAACCAGCCTTTCCAAAGGAGAGCCTAATTCTTCGGCCATTTTATCCATGTGATTTTTCATGGTAAATGCAATACCTTCAATCATGGAACGATAAATATGCGCCCGTGTATGCCGCCCATCAAAACCAAACATAACCCCTTTACGATAGATCGCTTCAGGGGGTGGTGCCCAGTCATGTACGATCACAAGTCCTTCACATCCGGAAGGAATTTTTTCTGCTTCCTGATTAAATAACTCTTCCACAGTCATTCCATTCTTTTTTGCCTGTTCAATAACACCTGTCCCAAACTGATCACAAAACCAGCTGATGGTCCACATGCCGCGACGCACTCCCATGCATTCATATAAATAATTATTGGGAACAGATGCCTGGAAAGTCCAGAAGCTTTTTGCATCTTTTACATTTTTATGACCATG
>CAXMTQ010000307.1:0-271 GCA_964196205.1 uncultured Desulfobacula sp. | reverse complement strand
GGCTGTTCCCGGTGCAAGTGAACCTGCCCCAAGTGCTTCCACTGCCTTATCATGGGATGTGGCAACGACCGGCAGGCCTTGTGGAATACCGGTCGTTTCAGCTGCTTTGCGGGTTACATATCCCAGAATATCACCCGGTTTTACGACCTCTATAAGCATGTCCCGTGACACATTACAGTTTTCAATTACTTTTTTATCGCAACTCCAGTCAAATGTATCGTCATCCATGGGCCACCAGCCAATATAATTGGCACATGTATCTTTGAACTCA
>CAXMTQ010000306.1:0-2834 GCA_964196205.1 uncultured Desulfobacula sp. | reverse complement strand
GTAAATGAAACACGTCAAATGGCAATGGTTTTTCCACATATGACCCTGTTCCCCTGTATAGCCATATCATCGTTGATTTTAGGGTTTAATCTGTTGGCAGATGGCTTGCGTGAAATCTCATTACGTGATTAAAAGGTAAAAAATAATGAATGATATTCAAGAACCTGTACTGGTTTGTAAAGACCTTTGTATTTCATATTATACAAGGGCGGGTGAAATCCCTGCTGTAGTTGACTTTTCACTGACCGTAAAACCGGGTGAGACCATAGGTATTGTGGGAGAATCCGGCTGTGGTAAATCAACTGTTGCCATGGCAATCATGCAGTATATGGGTGCCAACGGTGGTATTAAAAGCGGAAGTATAACGTTTAAAGGCCGTGATTTAACCACATTGGACGAAGATGAATTGCGCCATATCCGTGGATCAGAAATATCAATGATTTACCAGGAGCCGTTTTCCTCTTTAAATCCCAGTCTTAAAATCAGCACCCAGCTCATGGAAGTCCCTCTTTCCCATGAAAACATTTCCAAAGAAGAAGCACGCTCACGATCCACACAAATGCTGGCTGACGTTAAACTGCCTGATCCTGAACGTATTATGGATTCCTATCCCCATCAATTGTCAGGCGGGCAGCAGCAGAGAGTTGTAATTGCCATGGGGCTCTTGTCCAAACCCTCTTTGTTATTATTAGATGAGCCCACAACTGCCTTAGATGTTACCGTGGAAGCCGGCATTGTTAAATTGATTGCAGATATCAGTAAAAAATTTGGCACTTCCCAGATATATATCTCCCACAACCTCGGGTTGATTCTTGAAACCTGTGATCGGGTATTTGTTATGTATTCCGGGGAAGTAGTTGAAGAGGGAACCATTAAATCTCTTTTTACCTGGCCCAAACATCCTTATACCCATGGTCTTTTTTCATGCATTCCATTACCCACAGCTGACAAGAATGCAGCTCCTCTTAAACCGATTCGGGGGCAACTGCCCCTGCCTTTTGATCGACCTGATGGATGTTATTATGGTCCTCGTTGTGACCATTTTGAAAAAGGTTTATGTGATAAAGATCATTTTAAGATGGAATTTGTTGATGACAGCGCTGATGACCATCGAGTACGCTGCCTGCGGTATAAAGATATTGATCATGCAAAATATGATTCAGATTTTGAGGCCAAAGATAAACTTGATATTGGTAAAAGAGTCCTTAATGTCGATGGCATGAAAAAATATTATGAAGTAAAAGACACTTCTTTAAAGGCTTTACTGTCAGGTAAAACTATTCGTCACGTCAAAGCCAATGAAGAGCTGAACTTTACAGCACATGAGAGTGAAACCGTTGCCATTGTAGGTGAATCAGGCTGCGGCAAATCAACTTTTGCTAATGTTCTCATGGGTCTTGAAACAAGTACAGAAGGTGAAATACGCCATCATGGCAAGAATATTTCAGAAATAGCAGTCCGTGATCGCTCCACAAAGCAGATCCGTTCAGTACAGATGGTTTTTCAAAATCCCTTTGATACTCTTAATCCCAGCCACACAATAGGGGGACAGATATCCAGAGTTATAAAACAGTTTGGTGTTGAGACAGATAAGGAAAAAATATTTAACACAGTGATGAAACTGTTGGATATTGTCAAGCTGCCAAGGGATTTTTATTACAGGAAACCAAGACAACTCTCCGGCGGTCAAAAGCAGCGCATTGGTATTGCAAGGGCCTTTGCAGGTAATCCAAGCCTTGTAATTGCCGATGAACCGGTTTCAGCTCTTGATGTGTCTGTGGCAGCAGCAGTAACTGAGCTGCTCATGGATATTCAGCGTGAACATAAAACCACTTTGCTTTTTATCAGCCATGATTTAAGTGTTGTACGCTATCTGTCGGATCGTATTGTTGTCATGTATCTTGGTCATATTCTGGAAAGAGGATCCACAGAGGAAGTTTTTTCTCCGCCTTATCACCCCTATACTGAGGCCCTGCTATCTGCAGTTCCCATTGCTGACCCTGAAATTACCAAGCGGGAAATTGTTCTTGAAGGAGATCTGCCAAGTGCAATGAAACCTCCTAAAGGGTGTCCTTTCTGCACCCGTTGTCATAGAAGAATCGGTGATATCTGTGATAATGAAGTACCTCCGGAAATGATGGTAGCAGACCGCCATGCAATAAAATGCCATATACCCCTTGAAGAGCTAAGCAAGATTGAACCTGTTATAAAAATACCAGATGAATCAGAACGTATTCATGCACAATAAAAAAATAGCAGGGTAGTTCCTAAAACTACCCTGTTTTTTCTGACGTTATTTCTTATTTAAACCTTGTTTTTTCTGACCTGTTGTTATGCCAAAAAGGACAGCTTATTAAAAATTTGTTGAAACCCTGAAGATCACACGCAAAACAGGTAATTTATTTTTAATTGAACCTTTAATTTCTATTTTGTTGTTATATTCGTGTTGTTATACAAGAACTCCCAGAAGTTTTTTTGACCATCAATGGTTTAGCACAAAGAGAATTATTTCAGGAGCATCCAAAATACTTGTATATATGTCTGAAATAAGGAGAGGGTCGTGATTAACAAAAAACAAATGATAGCCCATTTAAAAGAATACAAAAAGAAGAAAGCCAATAAATTTGGTGTGACTAAAATGGGTATTTTTGGCTCCGTAGCCAGGGGAACTGCCAACAAAGATAGTGATATTGATATCGTTGTAGAAATGAGCAAACGAAATCTTTTAAATAGAATTAGTTTACAAATAAGTTTAGAGGCTTTCCTTGGAATATCTGTAGATGTTGTTACTTATCGAGAAGGTTTAAGCCCTCTATTAAAAGAACATATAAAAA
>CAXMTQ010000305.1:0-2844 GCA_964196205.1 uncultured Desulfobacula sp. | reverse complement strand
GGCTGTTTAAAAGGCTGCGGGATTAAAATTTCACCCCTTATTAAGTGTATTTAGAATAGTCTGAGCCAATACCTTATTGATTCCCGGTAAATCTGCAATATCATCTATTGACGATTTTTTAAGATGGGTGACACCCTTGAAATGCTTTAACAGGATTTTTCTCTTTTTTGGACCTATGCCGGGGATTGCATCAAGACCTGAAAGCCCTGCCCTTTTTTCACGGCGTTTTCTCTGGAATGTAATTGCAAATCTGTGGGCTTCATCCCTGACCTGCTGCAACAGGTATAATGCTTTTCTTGCCTGATTTGTATTTAAAGGATTGGATCGGCCTGGAGTATAAATCTTGTCAAATTCTTCGCCTTTTGCTTCATTTTTTTTTGCAAGGCCAGCAACGATAAAAGAGTTTTCAATATTAAGATCTTTTAGTACGGCAACAGCCATTCCAAGCTGGCCTTTTCCTCCGTCAACCACCAGAAGATCCGGATATGACATCTCTTCAGGATCTTTTGAAAAACGCCTTTCCAGCACCTGGTACATATAGGCATAATCATCCTGAAAATCCAGATCACGGATAATGAATTTGCGATAATCTTTTTTATATGGTCTGCCATCTTTAAAAACCACCATGGAAGAGACAGGGTCCTGACCTGAAAGATTGGAGTTGTCAAAACATTCAATACGTGACGGTAGGCTTTCCATCTTCAGCAATTCCTTTAGCATCACAATGGATGCCTGCTGCTCTTCCTCTTTAAGCACTCTTTTTTCAAGTTCCCTTGAAGCATTAATATATGCCATTTTAACAAGACGTTTTTTTTCTCCGCGGGCTGGAATATTAATCTTTACCTTTTTCCCTTTTTTCTTACTGAAGATATGCTCCAAAGATTCCCTGTTTTCAATATTCTGACTTAAAAGAATAAAAGGGGGTATAATATGATGATTTTTATAATATTGAATTAAAAAAGCTGATATAATTTCAGCCTGCTTTTTCAATCCGAGTTCAAAATAATAATATGCTGAATCAATCAAGCAGCCCGCACGAACAATCATTACAATGATCACTGCCCTGCCCTTTTTTGTAGTGCATGCAATAATGTTTCTATCTTTCATATCAGAACTGACAACAACCTGTTTTTCCATAATATTTCTAATGGCAGATATTGTATCCCGCACCTCGGCGGCTTTCTCATATTCCAAAGATTGAGAGTAATCTTTCATGCTGGTGTTTAATTTTTTTATTATCCTGCCTGATTTTCCTTTTAAAAACAGGACAGCATCCTGAACCCTCTTTTTATATTCCTTCTCTGGAACATCATTGCAGCAGAGTCCGAGACATGCCTTTATCTGAAAATTCAAACAGGGTCTTGAACGATTTTTGAACTGGGTATCTTTACACTGCCTCAGTTTAAAAATTTTTTGAATCTGCTTGAGTGTCATGTTCACGCTGCGGCCGGAAGAGTATGGACCAAAATAGAGGGCTTTGTCATTTTTGATTTTTCTGACCTTCTGAATGGCAGGAAAAGCTTCATGCATATCAATCCTCAGCAGGGAATAATTTTTCCCGTCCTTAAGAATAACATTATATTTAGGATTGTGCTCCTTGATCAGGTTGGCTTCAAGGATAAAGGCTTCATGGTCTGATGAGGTGATAATGATTTGAAAATCTTTGATTGTTTCAAGGAGAGCTGCTGTTTTTGCATCATGGTTCTCTTTTTTTACAAAATATGAAGAGAGTCTTTTTTTAAGATTTTTGGCTTTGCCCACATAAATAATTTTACCTTTGGCATTTTTCATCAGATAGACCCCGGGATTGTGGGGAGCTTGTCTGTATTTTTCGATTATTGGGTCTGCCATGGCCTTAAAAATTTTTAATATCCATCAGTTCCTTTATCTTATCCCTGTATTCAGCTGCTTTTTCAAATTCAAGGTCTTCAGCTGCAAGTTTCATCTTATACTCAAGATCTTTTACAATATCTTCAAGGTCTAATTCCTCAGCTTTATAATTGAGTATATCTTCATTCACTGATCCTTCAAGGATATGTTCAACATCTTTAGCTGAATAATCAAAAGTATTAATGGTTTTTTGTATGGTTGTCGGCACGATACTGTGTTGTTTATTATATGCTTTCTGAATTTTTTGACGTCTTTTTGTTTCAAAAACAGCTTTTTTCATGGAAGCAGTGTTTTTTTCTGCATACATTATAACCCTGCCATAGAGATTTCTTGAAGCACGCCCGAAAATCTGGATAAAAGATCTGAAAGATCTTAAAAAGCCTTCCTTGTCAGCATCAAGAATAGCCACAAGAGAAACTTCCGGAATATCAAGTCCTTCGCGCAATAAATTAATCCCGATGAGCACATCAAACAATCCTCTGCGAAGATCCTGGATAATATCAATTCTCTCCACAGTAGCAATATCAGAATGAAGATATTTTACTTTTACACCAAGGTCAGTGTAATAGTCGGTTAAATCCTCTGCCATCCGTTTAGTCAAGGTGGTGACAAGTACACGTTCCTTTACCTTGACACGTTTCATAATTTCCTCGTAAAGATCATCAACCTGGGCTTTGGCACTGCGGATCTCAACCGGGGGATCAATGAGACCAGTGGGTCTTACAATCTGTTCTGCTATCCTGCTCCCGGCTTTTTCCATTTCATAATCTGCAGGTGTGGCAGATACATAAATAATCTGTGGAACTCTCTGTTTAAACTCTTCAAATTGAAGAGGACGGTTATCCATTGCCGATGGCAGCCTGAATCCATGCTCCACAAGAGTTGCCTTTCTTGATCGGTCAGCTTTATACATGGCTCCAAGCTGGGAAACAGAAATATGGCTTTCATCAAAAA
>CAXMTQ010000304.1:0-2850 GCA_964196205.1 uncultured Desulfobacula sp. | reverse complement strand
TATGGTTTTTTTCTGCCATGCAAAATCATTAAAAGCAAAGGAACCTTCCATGGTTTCAACCCCGACAATCTGAAATCCAGTTTCTTTTTTATCGAGCAGGTTTTGGGCAAGATCATTGGTTTTTTCCTGTTCAATCCATTTATAAGCACCCATGGCAGGTTTTTGAACACCGGGATGCTCTTTTCCTTGAGTATTCCCAAGAATAATGGAATTAAACCCTGCTGCTTCACAGGTTCTAAAAATAGAGCCAATATTAAAAAGGCTTCGTATGCTATCCAACGCAATATGACAATTAATATCAATTGAATCACAGGAAAAATCTGAATCCTGAGTTTGAACTTTTTCAAGCAGATCATAATCACGCATTGGTTTGCCAGTGCATAATCTGTGAAAATTAATTCTATCAGAGACAGCTTCAATCCATAATCGTGTGGTATTAGATTCTGGTCTGGTAAAGGCTTGCATGCCTATCCAGCTGAGGAGCTGGTTATATTGCTCTGTAAAGTAATCTAATGATACTTTGTTGATACGATTTGTGGTTAATTTGTTATAAAACCGGGACAGCCATTTGATAATATGTTTTTGCTGATTTTCATAAGATTGTGACACAAACTTGTTTTTTGTAAATCCAAAGGTATCCATTTGTGATTTATATCAGCTAATGACTCCTGAATATACAAATTTTTTAACATTATAGTTTGATAAAAGACTCTATGGAGTAGTTCTCACCTCTATATTTTTATCAGCAAGATAAGTTTTAACATCCTGAATTAAAACTTCTTTTCTGTGGAATATCCCTGCTGCCAAAGCAGCTTCAGCCTCAGTCTCTTCAAATACTTTAACAAAATGATCTTCACAGCCGGCACCGCTTGAAGCAATCACCGGGATGGTGACAGCATTTTTCACAGCATTGATTAATTCAATATCAAATCCTGAATTTGATCCGTCTTTATCAATACAATTTAAAAGAATTTCTCCTGCTCCCAGTTCTTCGCAGGCTTTTGCCAAGGAAACAGCATCAAGATCTCTTGCTGATCTGCCCCCCTGGACAGTACACTGGTACCAGCAATACTCTTCATTGTCAGGCCCGGGCACTTCAGTTTTAAAAACATGGTGATTTTTTGCATCATCAGCAGATTTCACATAAACCTTTTTAGGATCAATGGAAATAACAACAGCCTGGTTCCCATAGACTCTGGCAATCTGTTCTATGGAGCTTGTACCTGTTTTTTCCCTCGATTTTAAATATTGTTCTGCAATATATACAGCATCACTGCCTATGGATATCTTATCAGCGCCAGATCTGAAATATTGGGATGCCACATCAAGGGCAGTATATGTTTTGCCGTTACTATCTGTATAATCCTTGATCCCGCCGCCAATGGTCAAGGGTATAAAAACATTTTTACTGGTTTTTTCAAGAACTTCTATCATGGGCAGATCTTTTAAAGGAAAATTTCTGAATCCAGTGATATTTAAAAAAGTAATCTCATCTGCACCCTCTTCATAATATCTTTTGGCAAGTTCCACAGGTTGCCCGAGATTTCTGACTTCTCCCTCCTCCCTTACATCATATTGATCCCCTTTTGTCACCACAAGATCACCCTGATCATTGGAGCGGACATCAAGACAGGCAATTATTCTTTTTGAAAGCCCTTTTCCTTTGATATCAACAGCTTTTCTGGCTTTCATATCTTTTTTATAGATAAAATTTTCCAATAGTCTGATACCACTGTTTCCACTCTTTTCCGGATGAAACTGGGTGCCTATGATATTGCCTTTTTGAACACTGCTTACAAACTCATAATCATAATTTGTAGTTGTTAAAACAATGGATTTATCTTCAGGCACAATATGGTAGGAGTGAACAAAATAAAATTTCGTATCCAGCATAACATTTTCAAATACAGGAGACTCCTGTTTTATATTAACTCCATTCCACCCAATATGCGGAACAGCAAGACGGGTTTTAAATCGTTTGACTCTGCCCTTGAAAAAATTCAGGCTTTTATTACCTGATAACTCTTCCTCACTTCCCTCAAAAAGAGCCTGCATGCCAAGGCAGATTCCAAAAAAAGGCTGGTCAGCTTTAAGGTATTCCTGCAAAGGCAGAATATAGTCTCTCTCATTTAAAATTTTTATCATGCTCTCATAATTTCCCACACCTGGAAACAGGAGCTTTTCAGCATTAAGGATATCAGATGGTTTGGTCACCATTTTAATTCTGGCGCCAAACTTTTCAATGGCGTTAACCACACTTCGGACATTTCCTGCCCCATAATCAAGAAGAGTAATCATACTTTTATTAAATTCCTATCTAAGCTTTGCCATATTTGAATTTATAAGTTTTATTCATTCATGGATATTATCGTCTGCAGTTCAAGTTTAAGATCCTGAGGAGCAAGGTCTTTAAGGTTTTGATCTATGAATTTAAAAATTTCTCGAATAATTGGAGTTTTAGGATTGGGTGAAAGCATCTGCACTTCAATGGTTTTAAGGTCTATAATTATCTCTTCCATTAAATCAAAGGGAAGAGCTTTGCTGTCAAGAGCTGATCTTATCTTATCAAGCAGTTCCTGCATCACTTTTTGCCCCTGCTCATCAAGAACAGGGCTTCCAAGTATAAAAGAGGTATCCTCCTTGTTTGGAGGTATGTTGATACCCAGAGCTTTAAGCCCTTTCTGGGTTATACCCATTCCCCCGGAAAGAGTTTTCATCTCTGCCAGACCTTCAATAAACAGCTCCTGGGCAAATACAGCTGCTTCATCTTTTTCAACTCCAAGATCCGTTCCCAGATCATACATGGATATCTGTAAGTCAAAATCACCCTCTGCCCTGTTGTACAACGCC
>CAXMTQ010000303.1:0-2851 GCA_964196205.1 uncultured Desulfobacula sp. | reverse complement strand
CCACTTTCCGTGCCCTGTGACAACATGACACCTAAATTATACTGCGAGTCTGCAAAACCCTGCTTAGCTGCCCTTAAAAACCAGATGTATGCTCCGGATTTGTTTTGTTTGCTGCCTAATCCTCTGGACAGCAAAACTGCAAGATCATTTTGGGCCTTGACATGGCCCTGGTTGGCAGCCATATAAAACCATTGGAAAGCTATTGCATAATCTCTTGTTACACCAATGCCTCTAAAATACATGACCCCAATGTCATATTGTGACTGTGGTTCAGTTGTATTACCCTGCCAATCCTTTGGAACTGGTGCTTTAAGGTGGTGGCCAGTCCTTTCTTGCGCATCTCGATGAGTCTTTTCTGGGCATCTTTATGGCCATGAATAGCTGCTTTTTGATACCATTGAGATGCTGCAGTATAATTGAGCTTAACTCCCAGGCCCATTTCATACATTATGCCAAGTTGTATTTGGGCTTTGGTGTGTCCCTCTTCTGCAAGGCTTCTGAATTCACGAAATGCAGTTACATAATCCCCTTTATGAAAGGCCATTAACCCATCATTAAAGTCAGCCAGAACATTTGATGGAGCAGAAATTATTAAGGCAATGAACAAAAGGCAGGTACCGAAAGTCTTAAGTATCGGTTTTTCACGAAACAAATTATTTCCCATAATTGTTGTATTTTTTTATCGTTTATTGCTGAACACTCAAAAAGTACATAATGTAAATGGTAACAAATTAGAGTCTATTTAGTAAAGCAATGATTTTTTTAGCAATATTGTTAGTATAGAAGATGTATTTGTAAAAAAATTAATAAGTATTCAGTATCACCTGGTAAAAATTAAACCGTTATAAACGCCATACCAGTACACATCGTTTTACTATGCCGGAAATATTATATCTTGCGGCTTGACGTGCAAAACTTTAAAAGATAAAACTCGTTTCAGTTATGAAATGTAATCTTGTCAGGAGAATTAAATGTATAACAGGCTATTATTTGTTTTTATATGCATAGTTCTTTCTTTTTGTCTCGTACAGGTGCCATTTGCTCAAGAATCCGAAGAGGAAAGTGTTTTTATCTTCGAGGAAGAGATTGGGCCTGATTTCAAGACAGAAATAAGGAAAACATCCTGTACGAAAAGGGTAAGATGACGTTAATGAGATTCAATTCCGGCAAATGGTTTAATGACGAACTCTCTATTTTTCTTAAAGATATTTATCCATATTTCCTGGATCTTGATCAACGAGTTGAGGAGGAATAGCAGAATTTCTTTGTCATTCCTACAAATTTCCTTTCCCGGTAAGTTTTCAGGATACCGGTTACATCTGCTGAAGCTATGAGGTACATAGCTGACCTGCATATCCATTCGCCTTATTCAAGGGCCACAAGCAAGTCAAGCAACCTGGCAGGATTGGCAGCCTGGAGTGCTATAAAAGGTATTGATGTCATCGGGACAGGAGATTTTACTCATCCAGGCTGGTTCCGTGAACTCCGGGAGAATCTGCAGCCAGCTGAGCCCGGTTTTTTCAAGCTCAAGGAGGATAATATTCCCCAGGTGCTTGAATCTGTTTCAACTGTCAAGGCACAGTGCCGTTTTATCCTCACTGCCGAGATCAGCTCAATTTATAAAAAACAGGGTGGTGTCAGAAAGATTCATAATATTTTATTTGTGCCGGATTTTGATTCAGCCTCAAGAATTAACACCCGTTTAGCAAGTATCGGCAATATTGAATCTGACGGCAGGCCCATTCTTGGTCTTGATGCCCGTGACCTTCTTGAAATAGTCCTGGAGTTAGCCCCTGATGGTTTTCTGGTCCCAGCGCATATCTGGACTCCCTGGTTCTCATTGTTTGGCTCCAAATCCGGATTTGACGACATTGAAGATTGTTTTGGTGATCTAAGTAAATATATTTTTGCCCTGGAAACCGGTCTGTCATCAGATCCAGATATGAATAGATTGGTTTCAGCCCTGGACCGTTTCAGCCTTATATCAAATTCCGATTGTCATTCTCCGGGAAAGCTTGGGAGAGAAGCTAATATTTTTGCCTGTGGCTTTAACTTTTTCTCCATGCGTGATGCCCTGAAAAATCCTGCTGTAGGAGGATTTCAGGGTACTATAGAGTTCTTTCCGGAAGAGGGGAAATACCACCATGACGGTCACCGTAAATGCGGCATTAATCTTAATCCCCTGGAGACAAGAGAGGTCGGTGGTATCTGTCCGGTCTGCGGCAAGCCGTTGACCATTGGTGTGATGCACAGGGTGATGGAGCTTGCTGACCGGGAGCAGCCGCATTTCCCTTCCAGTTCTCCAGGATACTACAGTCTCATTCCTCTTTCTGAAGTGCTCGGCGAGATATTTTCCAGAGGCCCGGCGACCAAAACAGTCATGAATCAATATGGTAAGCTTATCAGCATGTTTGACTCCGAATTCAATCTCTTGCTCAATGTGTCTGTTGAAGAGATAAGTGAACGCTATTCTGCTGTTTTAGGTGAAGCTGTAAAACGTATCCGTGCTGGAAAGGTTATCAGGCGACCGGGTTTCGACGGAGAATTTGGTGTCATCAAGGTTTTTGATGAAGGGGAGTTGAAGGAACTGGTTGGGCAGTCCTCCCTGTTTAAAAATGAAAAGACGAAAAAAAAAGCTGCCTCTTCTCCTAAATCTTCCATGCTTGATTTTACACCGATAAAGCGGGATGCCGATTTAAAGATTTCCGCAATATCATTTAATGAACAACAGGCTGCTGCTGTTACATCTGATGCAAAACACATTGTTGTTACCGCCGGCCCTGGTACCGGCAAGACGTATACCCTTGTGGCCAGAATTGAAAGGCTATTAAAAGATGGAAGAGTTAAGCCT
>CAXMTQ010000302.1:1480-2860 GCA_964196205.1 uncultured Desulfobacula sp. | reverse complement strand
TATAGTTTCAATATTTAAGTCCTGTGCTCTTGCAATCATTTTCTGGGTTGCCAGGTCTATTGACACTGATGCAGGGTCAACTTTTTTTTTGGCTTTTTTAGATATTTTCTTTTCTGTTTTAAGGATTGTGATCGTTTTTTTCTCCATTTGTTCATCTCCTGTTGTTGTTTGTGATAAAATATACAGATGTCCTTCACATGACTTTTTTAGATGGATAATAAAAAGTTAAATATTTTTTTGTCCGGTATTGAATCTGACATTACACCCGGCATTAAAAAATCTAAAATTCGATATTTCTCTGTCATATATGCTTTGAGCACCTTGTCTGCGTTGCCTGAAATAAATGGAATGAACTTAATGCCGCTTTGCTCAATCCTTTTAGATTGAGTGTCTGTAATTGCTCCGCAGATAAAAAAATCAACCTGATGTTCTTTTAATACAGATATAATTTGTGCCGGTATCTCCGGGTCATATTCTTCAAATATCCTGTTTGTAATTTTAGAATTTTCCACATCAGCAATCATCAGAGTATTGGCGGAATCAAATACAGGTGATATTCTATTTCCCCATACTGTAATTGCTATTTTCATTGTTTGTCCTTTTTCCTGGCTATGCCTTAACTTTGTATTCGTTTAAAACAGCATCCAGTTTTTTTTCAATATAATCACATGCAGACTGTGCTTTTTTTTGTGTGAGGATGGGAATGTTAGAAGACAATGTCTCAATCTCATCTTCAGGTATATCTGCAATTTTATTAATAGCAAAATGATCAATCTCACCTGCTTCGGATAAAAGGCCGCAACCGCCAAGCACACCAAGATATTCCTTATTGTAGAATATAGGAACAACCAGTTTGAGCATTCCTGCATCGCATTCTTCAATAATGGCTTTTTTTATAGTCATGGCCTGTTTTGCCATGTTCATATGGGCAACTGCGCAAATATAGCTCTGTCCTTTATCAGTTGATTTTATTGTCGGGCATAGCGGATTAGACCAGTTTTTGGTATCTGTAATTCTGATACCATCCACATTAAAGACAGAACCCTGAAGATTGTAAATATCGTATAGATCATTTTCAATTGCTCCCCATTTTTCTTTGGAAAGTATTTGGGTTAATTCCATTTTGTATTTATCCTTTCATGTTTAAACAGCCTACCAGTGGCCATCTTTGTTGGCGTTGTCGGCAAAAATAACATTGCCTTGCTTGAACCTTTGAACCATGTCAATTACCCTGCCGGTTTGATCATTAACAACTTTTACACCTGCAGCTTCCAGGGTTTTGAAGGCATTGGGCCCACAGAAACCTGTGAGCAGAATATCTGCTTCCATATCAGCGATCATGGCTGCCGCCTGGATACCGGCTCCCTTGAAAGCATTTTT
>CAXMTQ010000302.1:0-1412 GCA_964196205.1 uncultured Desulfobacula sp. | reverse complement strand
CAAAGGCTTCAAATTCCAGTGTTTCCGTATCTACGATAAGGATAAATGAGGCTCTTCCAAATCTCGGATCAAGCTTTGAGTCTAGGGTTTTTCCCTGGGATGTTACAGCTATTTTCATTTTTTAACCTCCAATAAAGCGAATTATTGCATTCCGCCGCCGCAAACCTGGTCACTTCTGATTTCGTTCAGGTTTCCAGCGATCAGATCTTTTACAACGGGTTCTATTTCAGTGCGCTGGTCATCATGAAATACCTGAATGTCCACCTGTTTGAATCCCATCAGGGGCCTCATGCCGATACCGCCGACAATCAGTGCGTTTACTCTGTTTTCAGATAAAAGGTTGACAGGGACCATGCAGCCGCCCTGAACATGCTCCTGGTTCTGGAGAATAGAGACGTCTTTAATTTCACTGTTTTCCACGTCAACAAGTGTAAAGACATCACAATGTCCAAAATGACCTGCCCTTGTTCCTTCAATTCCACCCAGGCCGTTTGAAGGGACTGCGATTCTTCCGTTTTCCATAATTTTTTACTCCTTAATATGTTGCATTAAATTGTTATACACAGGGGTTTTAAAAGCCGGTAAACAAAGGATATTTTCCCAGGTTTGCCGAACCTCCATACTGACCCGTGAATTTTTATTGGTCTCAAAAATAGTTTTTTTCTGGATCATTGATTCTATAAAAATGCTGTCAAAAGAAATTTTACCGACAACTGCAATTCCTTTTTCTCTGGCAAACAATTCTATTTTTTCTGTCTGCTTAAGATTTAAATCATATTTATTTATACAGATCATCGCCGGGATGTTAAAATGGTCACAAAGCTGCCCAACCCTTTCCATATCATGGATTCCTGAAACAGTTGGCTCTGCAATGATCAATATGGCTGTTGCCTGGCCTACAGAGGCAATAACAGGGCATCCGATACCGGGAGGGCCGTCAGTAAGAATGAGATCAATCTTGTCTTTAACTGCAATTTTTTTTGCTTCCTGACGGACAAGGGAAACCAGCTTTCCAGAGCTTTCCTGTCCAATGCCCAGTCTGGCATGGACCATGGGTCCAAACCGTGTGTCTGAAACAAACCACTGCCCGCAAATGGTTTCAGGAAAATCAATTGCCTGCTCTGGGCAAAAATCCACGCATACGCCGCACCCTTCGCATTCAAAAGGAATAATTTCAAAGTCATTGCTAATGGCATCAAACTTACAAAGATCAATACATTGACCACACTGGCTGCATTTGTCATGATCAATGATTGCCTCATGCACGCCCTTGAAATCAGACGTTTTCCTGATATCGGGGTTTAAAATCAGGTGAAGGTCAGCCGCATCCACATCTGCAACACAGAGGATAATGTTTTCAGCCAGGGCGGCAAAAGCGGATGTGATGCTTGTTTTACCAGTCCCGCCTTTTC
>CAXMTQ010000301.1:0-2874 GCA_964196205.1 uncultured Desulfobacula sp. | reverse complement strand
ATTAATATTTTTTATTGTCGCTAAATTGTTTTAAAAAGGTTTCTTTTTAAAAATGATTTACTTGTATTTAAATCCATGGTTGAATTGTATTTAAATATAGACACACATTTTCTTAATTGAATATTCAAACCTTTAATCGGTGACAGGGTTATAAAATGGGACTTCTTGCTAAGTACAAAGAGTTATCGCTTATTAAAAAGGCTGTTTTATGGATCAGCCTTTTTTTTATTTTCTATACATTTTTTGGATTTTTTATTCTTCCTCTGATTTTTCAAAAAGTCACCATAAGCAGATTGACCGACGTTCTTGATAGAAAAGTTGCATTGGAGAAGGTGAGATTCAATCCATATACTTTAATTCTGGACTATGAACGGTTACAGGTGGGGGAGAAGAAAGGAGAAAAACAATTCATATCCATCCATAAGTTGACTTTTGACCTTCAATCGGGATCCTTGATCACGTTATCTCCGGTGGTCAATAAAATTACAATGATAAGACCATCAATAAAAATCACTCGTTTCAAAGAGGGACAGTATAATTTTTCAGACCTGATACCGGATTCAGCATCTGATCCTGACAATGAGAATATTGAAAAAGAAAAAACGAAAAAGATATTTACTTATTCACTCTCAAATATATCTGTACAAGAGGGTGAAATTGAAATTATTGATATGCCGAATGATAAAACACATATGTTAACACAATTGAATTTTGGCATTCCATTTATCTCAAATGCTGAATCCTATGTTGATACCTATATCAAACCGTATTTTAATGTGAATGTAAATGGTTCTCCAATTGATTTAAAAGCCAGCAGCAAACCTTTTATCAAATCCAGGAATACCCAGATGGATTTGGAAATAAAGGATATTGAATTGAAAAAGTACTTTACCTATGTTCCGTTTAAAACGGGTATTGATATCGTTAAAGGAACTGTTGATTTATCATGTGCTATTGAATTTGCCCAGGCGGATAATCCTGATAAGTTGCCTGACTTATTTTTAACAGCAGTATTGGGTTTAAATCAAGTTGACATCAGGACCCTTGATGGTCGTCCTTTGTATGAAATGGAAAATCTCAATATCTCTCTTGACCGTTCAGATATCTTCAGGGGTAATTTTATTTTCAAAAAAATTCTTTTTTCTTCGCCTAAGGTTTCATTATTCAAAGAAAAAGACGGCCAGCTCAATATTGACACCCTGATGCCAGATAAATCAGAAAACAAGGATGAAAAACCGTCAGAAAATAAAAAAAGAAAGGAATTCCCATTCAATGTTGCAATCAAAGAATTTAAAATAGATGATTCAAGTTGTATTCTTTCAGACTCAACAGATATAGATTTAAAAAAAGATCAGTTATTTAGTCTGCCCTTATTAGAAGTTGAGAATATAGAGGTTGACTCAAAAAAACAATTGATCAGTTTTGGAAGTATCTCAGGGCAAAAGGGTAATTTAAACATCAGGCAGATGAAGGATAATAAGCTTAATGTTGAAACTTTTTCAAAGCCTGAAGAAAAAAAGAATGAAAAAAACAAGAAAACTTCCCAATGGAATACCTTGATTGAAAACATTTTAGTAGATGACTTTCAAATCCTTGCAAATGATTTGATTGAAAAGGGAAAAGGCAATATTGATATTGGCTCAATAAAATTAGAATCAAAAAATTTTACCACAGCACTAAACGAAAAGGCAGATATCAATTTAAGTTTTAAAATTAATAAAGAGTCAGATATTAATCTTAAGGGGATAGTTGGTATTAATCCTTTAAAAACTGAATTAGGGCTTAAAATTGATAATTATAAACTTTCATGGCTATTACCTTTTTTAGAAAAGAATTTTGATATCCTGATTTCTGACGGGACTTTTTCAACTCAGGGAGAATTTAAAGCTCAAAGCAATAAAGAAAAAGAACTTTCGGTTCAATACCTTGGTGATGCTGAAATTTCAAAATTTGCGGCAGCAGAAAAAAGCAATAAAAAAGAACTGATTAAGTTTGATCAAATGGGGTTTGAAAAGATTGATTTTAAAATGTCTCCCATATCAGTTAGTATTGGGAAAGTATTATTAAACAAACCATTTTCCAATATAATAGTTGAAAAAAACGGTACACTTAATCTTTCCAAGATCGTAAAGAAACGTAAAGAAACAGAAAAGCCCGCAGAAAAAAGTAAAGAAAACACAGAGCCTGTTTTAATTGAAATAGGGCAGGTTGTGCTGGAAAATGGAGAGTTTGATTTTAAAGACAGATCAGTAGATCCAAATTTTAATACGTCAATTACAAACGTTAACACCGTTTTTAAAGACTTAAGTTCCAAAGAAGAAAAACAATCAAATCTTGAATTTAACGCCAAATTAAATAATAACGCTCCTATTGCAGCAACAGGAAAAATTAACCCCTTTAAAAAAGATCTTTTTTTAGACATGAAGGTTAATCTTGCTGACATGGATTTAGGATTCTTAAGTCCATACTCAGGTAAACATGCAGGATATAAAATTCAAAAGGGTAAACTTTCATTGGATCTGAATTATTCAATAGACCAAAGAAAGGTAGACTTAGCCCATGATCTGTTTCTTGATCAATTTGAATTTGGTGAGCCAGTTGAGAGTGAAGATGCAATTGATGCACCTTTCAGCCTTGCGATTGCGCTTTTAAAAGACACCCAGGGAAGGATCAGTTTAAACTTTCCGGTAAAAGGCGACCTTGATGATCCAGAATTCAGCGTTGGTGGGGTTGTATTTAAGATGATAATGAATCTTTTTACTAAAGTTGCAACAGCACCTTTTGCTTTGCTTGGATCAATGTTTGATGGCATGGAGGATCTTAATATTATAGAATTTTCTCCTGGGTCATCTGATATGAATCAAACAGCTCATA
>CAXMTQ010000300.1:0-2892 GCA_964196205.1 uncultured Desulfobacula sp. | reverse complement strand
ATAGGGAGTACCACGGGCATACGGGTTGCTAATCTTATACAATGGATATGAGGTATTTTGCAAAGTTCTGAAATTACATACTCAAGCCTTTCGCGGCTGGTACGGAGGGCGTCTCCACCTGTGACCAGGACTTCATTAATGTTACTGTTTTTTGACAGATAGTAGAGACCCTTGTCAATGTCAGTAGCGGTTATCGCATTGGTTTTATCCAGAGATTTTGTCCTTTGACAGTGCGTACAAAATGTTGCACAACTGGTGTTTTCACACACAAAGAGAGCTCCGCGGTTTGGATATCGTTGATAAAATGCACCATAGGTTCTTTCTGATTCAGCCATTGACTGTTCCACTCCGGCTTGTGGGAATAGTAGATGTGCAGGAGTGGGTACGCTTTGCCAGAATACAGGGTCAACCATGTTTTTAGGTGAAGAACCATCTGGATATTCTGGGAAAAAGGGTTGTCAGGCATCAGGGTAGAGTAGTAAGGAGTTATCCTCATAGGTTCCTTGCCCTGTTTTTTCATTTCATCAAGGGTATTTCTTATGCTGTTTTTCTGGTGTTCATTAAGTGAGATTACACGTGAAAGTGTATCAACATCTTTGATGCTGTTTTTGAGCTGCCAGTTTGGATCGTTCCATTCCTGTTCAGTGGTGTTACTGAACAGTTCAATTGATTTATAATCGCGTGGTGTGAATAAGTAATCAGATTGCATTTGAGCATGGTCCTATATTGTTTGACAGACTAATAAAAAATTATATAGGATAACAATTATTATGTCAAGGTAGTATGTTTTTATAAAATGAAACCAATATTGTTATATGTTGATAAATGATAATAATATAAGTCATTATAATAATTATAATTGTATTCTATTGTAAAAAATTAAGAATAGAGGATAAAATCCTGAGGTAAAAGACAGAACAGTATTTATTCAACAAGCGTTTGAATCAGATTAGTAATTATATTATCTCTGATGAAATATTTTTAAGTTTTTCAAATTCTATTTCAAGCTTTTTAATTAATGGTTTGACCTCTTTTATTCTCCTGGCTTTGCCAGCGATTTGTATGTCAAATCAGATGTCCTTCATTGATTCTGCACTTACGTTTTCTGAAGCACCCATTAAAGTATGACCATAAATGCTTAAATATTCGTAGTCTTTTTCGCTGCAGGCATCCTTAATTTCTTCTAACATCAGAGGAACATTTTTAAGAAAACGCATCAGTGTGGTATGTGCCATTTCGCTTTTACCATTGTATTTTTTAAAGAAAATCTTTTTGTTAAAAACTTTTTTATCTGGTAGTTGTTTTTGTTTTTCAACCATTACACAGCTCCTGTACAAAATTTCATGGATAATTTATTGATAATTACTGAATTTTTACACAGAAAAATAGTGTCAATTAAAATAAATATATTTAAAGAAAATATTTGTTAAATAAATTGTTATGGACCGTGTATTTCATTCAATTACAGTTAGTCAAATATTTGTTATTAATTTATGAGATATGTCTTGTACAATGATAAAATTTACTTGCGAAACGAGACAAAACAGAGTGGATTTTGAGAATGCAGTATGAGATTTTTAATTTTTGTGGTTGTGGGCAAATATCATTGTATAAATGATTAATTTTATAAAAATATTATTCAGGACTTTTTATCTGGAGGTATGTCCCCACATTATTAAAGAGTTCAATCCATTCTTTGGCTACATTGTTGCCTTTTTTAGACATCCAAGACATTTTTGAGTAAGATTTCTTTATTATTGAGAAATAAATATTTTGCGCCTCCCACAGCTGCAGGTCAAGAGATAGCGGTTTTAATATGCTCATCATTTCAGAAATGTTTTTTAACAGTTTTAAATCGTCAGTTTTTTCAAGGAATTCACCCAGAAGAGAGTTGATTTTATTTTTTGCAATAAAATTAACTGTCTTTTTGTCAATATCAATTGACCAGCGTTTAATTTCATCAATAAGATTTTGCAATTTGCCAAGATCTATATATTTATCGTTAAACAAGTTGGCAATATCAGTATTAAGTGTAAACTCAGTGGTTATTTGAAAAGCTTTTGGCAGAGGAATGGACATCTCTTCAATAACCTGCATTATTGGATAGTACTGATTGAAGGAATGTTTAAAAGAAGTTTCATGTTCTTTAACAGCGGATTTTATCAAATCATTTAATATATTTCTCTGGTCATCCTTAAAGATATGCCAGAGCGAGTAATCGTTCTTTTTAAAATGCTTTTTAATCAGGCTGATTACCCCGATAATGTTGCTTCTCATGAAAGCATCATCAATCTCTTCTTTCATTTTAAGAAACTGAGTATTATCCAGAAAACATCGTACGCCGCCAATAATATTATGGTCGCCAAGATGTAGTATAGCGAAGCTTATATTTGTTTCATCCCAGGTGATATGAGATGAAATATTTGCTTTGCCAACTGCAAGTCTTTGAATTCCAGCTTCTTTCAAATCGTATATTTCGCTTTCCGCTGTGTAACAGTAATAATCAATTTTGTCTGAATGTTCTTTAAATAGCGAAGAAACAGCATAATGTGCGCCGGCTCGTAAAAGGTCTGTAATGGATGGTTTAATAAATTTATTGTATATTGCTTCACCATTTTTAAATTCTGGTTCATTGCTTGCCGCATTTTTCAAGATTTCAAGAAACTGCGATTCATAGTTCATTCCTGATATTTCATTTGCCATCTGCATCGCACATGCGGCGTAACACATAATCTGCTTTGGTTCTATTCTTGATATTTCATCAAAAAACCATCCGCAGCTGGTATACATAAGCTGTGTATGCCGCTGTATCTCGAGAAGTTTTAATAATATTATTTTTTCATTATTTGTAAGTTCGCGCAGGCAGTGCCTGCTAATAAATTTGTTAATGTT
>CAXMTQ010000299.1:2626-2901 GCA_964196205.1 uncultured Desulfobacula sp. | reverse complement strand
AAAGGCATAAACCTTGGTAAGCCCAGGGTTCATACCCATGGCATCTGCTGCCCTGTCATTATCACGCACAGCCACAAGAGATCTTCCATATCTGGTCTTCATAAGGTTTCTTATACCAAATCCCAGCAGAACCACAATAGTTAATATAATAAAATACCAGAACAGATAATGATCTTTTCTTCCAACTTGACCTGTCAACCAGGTAACTCGACCAATATAGATGGTCTGTCCCTGGTTGAAAAAGGTCAAAAATTGAATAGTCCACTCAAAAATCA
>CAXMTQ010000299.1:0-2616 GCA_964196205.1 uncultured Desulfobacula sp. | reverse complement strand
GGAGGCCAACTATTGGTCCAAAAATTGCGCCCATAACCCCGCTTAAAATAATCATTACTGGCCAGAAATGGGTAATAAGCACATGTGAATCACCAAGGGTCTGGCTGAAAGATGCAAGGGTGTATGCGCCGATACCTACAAATGCGGCATGGCCTATGGAAATAAGCCCTGCAAATCCTGTAACAAGATTTAATCCCATGACTGCTACAATAGCAATTAAAACATTATCAATCACCAGCATATATTTATTGCTAAGTTCAAAAACCAGTGGCCATCCAAACAAAATGACAAGAAAAAAGGTGAAAAATGTCCTGTCAAGACTTGTCAGAAATGTCCGCTGCTCCTGCTTGTAAGTGGTATAAAAATTTCCTGTTGCTAACCATGTATTTGCTGACATAGATTACACCCGCTCAATTTCATGGATACCAAATAACCCATGTGGTTTAAACCAAAGTATTATTAATAAAATAACATAGGGCATTACATCACCTGTACCTTTAAGGCCGAAGTTGCCGTCAAGATATCCTGCTGCAAACTGCTGGATAAGCCCCATGATGATTCCTGCTACAACTGCTCCAAGAATGGAATCAAGGCCGCCAAGAATAATAACCGGGAAAACAATAATGCCGAATGCATGCAGTGTGTCAAAATTCAAACCTGTAATATTACCAATAATACAACCTGCGGCCGCGGCTGACAATCCTGCCGTTGCCCAGGCAAGGCCAAATACTTTTGGTACTGAAATACCAACAGACATGGAGCCGAATTGATCATCGGAAACTGCCCTCATGGATATTCCAACGGTTGACTTTTTGAAAAAATAGGAAAAACCTCCTATCAGAACAAAGGTTATTATGACCCCTACAAGCTGTGTCCATGATATGGAAACACCACCAAGTGAGAGAGGTTCCTGGGGAAGAAATACAGGAAATGAGAAATTCTCACTTCCAAAGGGAGTCAGATATATCAATCCGTCAAGGATTGACCCCAACCCTATGGTAACCATGATCACCGAAATAATAGGCTCTCCTATAAGGCGTCTTAAAAAGATTCTTTCAACACTCATTGCAAGAAAAAAGGTTATTATCATGCTGGCAATGAATGAAAAGAAAATAGGAACTCCAACAGTGACTGTCAGAAAATAGGTGATAAAGGCACCGGCTGCAATAATCTGTCCATGGGCAATATTCAATACCTTGCTTGATTTATATATCAGCACCATTCCAAGGGCTGCCAGGGCATAAATAGAGCCAACCACAATGCCGCTGACTACAATTTGAAAAAAATAACTCATCTGATTTTCTTAGGCTCCTTTCACTGTAAAAAACTTGATAGTTGTTTTAACTTTTGTTGACTGACCGTCCTGATATGTAAAAGATGCTTCAACCGCTTGTTCATCAACACTTTTATCAAAAAGTGAATCATAAAGGTTTTGATATCTCTCCTGTACAAATTTGCGACGGATTTTACCGGTTTTTGTTAATTCTCCGTCATCCATATCAAGAAGTTTATAGAGCAGGGCAAAACGTTCAATCCTAAAATGCTCTTTTTCCGCCCTGGAATTAACATCCAGTACCTGTTCCATTATAAGTTCATATACTTCATCTTGGCTTGAAAGATCCATATAGGTAGAAAAGGAAATGCCTCTGTCTTCTGCCCATTTGCCCACAACAACAGGATCGATATTGATAAGGCATGCTACAAAATCTTCCTTGTCTCCATAAATCACAGCTTCTTTTATATAAGGGCTGAATTTTAGAGAGTTTTCAAGGAACATGGGAGAAAACATCTCTCCTTTTTTGGAATGCATGACATCAGACAAACGGTCAATAACGACAAGATGGTCGTTTTCATCAATAAAACCTGCGTCTCCTGAATGAAGCCAGCCGCCTTCAAGTAATTCTTCTGATTTTTCCGGCAGTTCATAATATCCAGGGGTAACAGAATCAGATTTGGAAAGTATTTCGCCTTCTTCGGAAATCATGCACTCAGTTCCAGGCAGGGGCTTTCCAACTGTGTCAGGTCTTACATCCCCATCCCTGTGCATGTAAGCAATTCCAACTATTTCTGTCTGACCATAGATCTGTTTTAAATTGACGCCAATTGCCTGATAAAAGGTAAAAAGTTCAGGTCCTAAGGCTGCACCACCTGTATAAGCTCTTCTTAAACGAAGAAAACCAATCTGGTTGACAAGGGGTCGAAAAATCATCTGCTTGCCAAGCCATGCTTTGAATTTAAGCCAGAGAGGCATGGATTTACCAGTCATTCTATAGTCTGCTGCTTTTAAGCCAACATCTATAAAATAATTATAAATAAGTTTGTTCAGCCAGTAGGATTGGTCTATTTTCAGCCAGATTTCAGATCGAATCGTTTCGTAGATTCTTGGCGCACCAAACATGAAATGGGGTCCGATTTCTTTAAGGTCTGACATGGCAGTTTCAACAGATTCAGGAAAATTAAGCGTTATCCCTGTTGCCATGGCAACACCGAATGAATTCATCTGCTCACCTATCCAGGCAAATGGCAGAAAGGAGACATATTCGTCAGTGGGCTCAAGGTGATCAACTTCGGTAAGCTGCAATCCCATATTAATATAATTTTTATGGGTAAGCTTGG
>CAXMTQ010000298.1:0-2901 GCA_964196205.1 uncultured Desulfobacula sp. | reverse complement strand
TCTTCTTTTTAAGGGTTTCACTTCTTTTATTAACATCACATCTTATTTTATGGCTTTCAAGTTCCTCTCTGATCTCATAGGCATAATCTGCCAGATCCTGGTTTATGGGAAGCAGGACAGCCTGCACCGGAGCCAGCCATAGAGGGAATTTGCCGGCAAAATGTTCAACAAGAATGCCGAAAAATCTTTCAAGAGAACCATAAATAACACGATGGATCATTATGGGACGGTGTTTTTCATTATCTTTTCCTTTGTAGGTTAAGTCAAATCTTTCAGGCAGAGCCATGTCCAGCTGAATAGTGCCGCACTGCCAGGTTCTTCCCAAAGCATCCTTAATGTGGATATCGATTTTAGGACCGTAAAATGCACCATCCCCCTCATTAATAAAATACTCCTGCCCATAGTTGTCCAAAGCAGCTTTAAGACCCTTTGTAGCATCTTCCCACTGCTCATCAGAACCAATGGATTTTTTCGGGCGGGTGGAGAGTTCAAGATGAAAATCAAGACCAAATCTGGAGTAAATTCTCTGGGAAAGATTTAGAACACCAAGGACTTCATCACCTATTTGGTCCGGAGTCATGAAAATATGGGCATCATCCTGGTGAAAAGCGCGAACCCTGAAAAGCCCGGACAATGCTCCTGAAAGTTCATGCCTGTGTACAAGTCCGACTTCACCTGCTCTTAATGGAAGGTCCCTGTAGGAGTATGCCTTTGTTTTATAAAGCAGCATACCACCCGGGCAGTTCATGGGTTTGATGGCATACTCCTCATCATCAATCACAGAGGTGTACATGTGTTCGCGGTAATTTTCCCAGTGACCGCTTTTTTCCCAGAGGCTGCGATTGAGCATGATCGGGGTTTTGGTCTCTGTGTATCCGGCAGCTTTATGTTCTTCACGCCAATAATCTAATAAAGAGTTCCATACGTCAACGCCCTTTGCATGGAAAAAAGGCATGCCGGGAGCTTCATCATGAAAAGAGTATAAATCCAGTTTTGTCCCAAGTTTTCTATGATCCCGCTTTTTGGCTTCTTCTACAAGATGGATATATTTGTTAAGCTTTTTTTTATCAAAAAAAGAGATGCCATAAAGTCTTTGCAGCTGTTCTCTTGACTGGTCAGCACGCCAGTATGCTCCGGATATTTTTAAGAGTTTAAAACCCTTGATCATACCTGTATTGGGAATGTGGGGCCCCCGGCATAGATCTATAAATTTGCCATTTTGATACAAAGATATCTCCTGGTCTTCAAGTTCATTAATAAGTTCAAGTTTAAAGGAGTTATCTTGAAAAATCTTAAGAGCTTCCTGCTTTGAAACAACTTTTCGCTTAAAACTGTTTTTGGCTTTTATGATTTTTTTCATCTCAGCTTCAATGGCGCCAAAATCATCTTCAGAAATAGGGTTCATATCTATATCATAGTAAAACCCATCTTCCACCACAGGACCGATTGTAAGTTTTGCATCATTATAGATATTGAGTACAGCTTCTGCCATGACATGGGCTGAAGAGTGCCTTAAAATCTCCAGGCCTTCATCATCCCTGGAAGTTATAAAACTGATGGCAGTGTCATGGTCTATGATCTGGTTTAAATCTTTCAACTGGTCGTCAATTTTCATTGCCACACAGTTTCTGGCAAAGCCTTCTGAGATACTTACGGCTACATCCATGCCGCTGGGATCGTTTTTAAATTTTTTAATGGTATTGTCTGGAAATGTTATATTAATCATTAGTATTATCCATTGCGTTTTAAGTCTGTTAATTATAAAAGATGAATATTAAAAGAAGTGATGTAAACAATCAAGGGAAAAATATTAGGGGAGACTTTTGAATTATAAATTTATTGAATCTGAATCAGAGCTTGAAAATATATGCCATGAGCTTTTAGAAGAAAAAATAATCGGCGTGGATCTTGAAGCTGATTCCATGTATTGTTTTAAGGAGAAAATCTGCCTGATACAGATTGCAACTGCAAAACAGGCTTTTTTAATTGATCCCTTTGAGTTTAAAGGAATCTCTCCATTTTTAAAGGTTCTTGAAAACCATGATATAATAAAAGTATTTCATGGCGCTGATTTTGATATCAGAAGCCTTGACAGAGATTATAAAACAAGGGTGAATAATCTTTTTGATACTGAAATTGCCTGCAGGTTCCTCGGTATTAAGGAGCGCGGCCTTGGGGCTTTGTTAAAAAGATATTTCACTGTTGATTCCAATAAAAAATATCAAAAGGCAAACTGGTCAAAGCGGCCCTTTAACCAGGGAATGGTTGAATATTCAGTCATGGATGTAGCATTTCTGACAAAACTTTATGACATTATCCTTCAACAGCTTGTGGACAGAGGGCGGTTTTCATGGGCTAAAGAGGAGTTTGAAATACAAGAAGAGGTAAGGTATGAAGATAATCATCAATCTCCTCTCTTTAAAAAATTTAAAGGTGCCGGTAAAATTGAAAACAGAAGTCTTGCAGTCCTTGAAAATTTATTGCAGCTGAGAATGCAGATTGCAGAAAAAAAAGATCAACCTCTGTTTAAAATCATGTCAAATTCATCTTTGATGGCTATGGCAATGGAAAAACCTGCAACAATTGATCAGATTTTGAAAATCAGGGCATTAAGCCAGAGACAGGCAGATATGTATGGTGAATTTTGTGTGGAAGCGATAATTAAAGCAATGGAATTGGAACAGGGTAAATTGCCGCTTTACCCAAAATCCAAAAGATCGAAAAGAGATGTGAAAGTCCAGAATAGGATTAAACAGCTGAAAAAAATGAGAGAAAAATGAAAAATGAGGACTGAAAAATGAGAGATAAAAAATGAAAAATGAGGGGTGAAAAATGAAAAATGAAAGGTGAAAAATGAAAAATGAAAGGTGAAAAATGAAAAATGAAAGGTGAAAAATGAAA
>CAXMTQ010000297.1:0-2901 GCA_964196205.1 uncultured Desulfobacula sp. | reverse complement strand
AGTTTTTAAAGATCTATAATCGGTTTTTTTTTGTGAGGTGTAATGAAAAAACAGTTTAAAGCTTCATGTCCCATGGATTGCACTGATCTCTGCAGATTTGTTGTAACTGTGGATAGTCAAAGAGTTGTTAAACTTGAAGGAGATCCTGGTCATCCTGTAACAAAAGGTTTTATATGCAAAAAGGGCAGGGCGCTTGTTTCAAGGATGTATCATCCTGAAAGATTAATTCATCCCCTTATAAAAAACCAGACAAAAAAAGGAAATAAATTTATAAAAATTTCCTATGATGAAGTATTTGAGATAATAGAACAACAACTTTTGTCCATTAAAAAAAAGTATGGCACAAAAGCCATATTAAATTATACAAGTGATGGATATGGCGGCATTAAAAACAGGATTCAAAATATCTTTTTCAATTGTTTTGGAGGTGTTACACAACCTGAAGGAAGTCTTTGCTGGGGTGCCGGACTTGCTGCTCAGCAATATGACTTTGGCAGTCCAAAGGGGCATTTTCCAGATGATGTTTTAAATGCACAAACCATTTTTATATGGGGAAGAAATCCAAAATACACCAGTATACATTTATATAAACTGCTGAAACAGGCTCAAAAAAAAGGAAGTGATGTTATTGTTATTGATCCGATAGAAACTGCCACTGCCAGGGCATTTGATAAATATGTCAGGATCAATCCCTCAACAGATGCTGCCCTGGCTCTTGCCATGGCAAATATAATTATTGAAAATAATCTTCATGATATTAGGTTTATTGAAAAAAATGTTATCGGGTTTAACAGGTTTAAAGACTATGCCTCCTCTTTTACTCTAAAAAAAAGTGAGCAGATTACAGGCATTGATGGAGAAAGCATCAATGCCCTTGCATTGCAGTATGCAAAGGCAAAAAGAGCATCAATTTATATAGGGTTTGGCATGCAGCGCTATCATAACGGGGGGAACACAATAAGATGTATTGATGCCCTTGGAGCAATAACAGGAAAAATAGGAAAAAAAGGGTGTGGTGTTAATTATGCTGCAAAATCCATAAGTCCATATCTTAATGACTTATACAAAAAAAGCCGAATTCATGCTTTAAACAAGAGGTGTTTTACTGTGGGAAATCTCGGAAAATTCCTTGAAACTGCACAAGATCCACCGATTAAAGCCATCTTTGTTGCAGGAGCAAACCCTTTAACCCAGGGCCCTGATATAAAACATACAAGAAAAAATTTTGCAGCAGTAAAATTTAAAGTTGTTTTTGATCATTTTATGACAGATACGGCACAACAGGCAGATATAGTACTTCCTGCAGCATCTGTATTTGAACAGGATGATCTCTTTTCAACTTCCATGTATTCTCCTGTGTTAAATTATTCACAAAAGTCAGTTGATCCTCCTGAAGATGTTATACCTGAGTTTGAGTTTTATCTGAAACTTGCCCAAAAGCTTGGAATGAAGAATCTTGGATTTAAAACTTCTAAAGAGTATCTTGAAAAAAGTGTAGAGCCATTATTAGTAAAGCTTGGCAAGAAATCTCTTCTTCTGAATGATCATATAACTGAAGAGTATCTAAGAATCAAACAAAATGATATACCCTGGAAGGATAAAGTATTTGATACTCCTTCCGGCAAGATTGAACTTTACAGTGAAAAAGCATTACAGGATGGGCTTTCACCACTGCCGGCCTTTATTGAACCAGCCAGGGCAGATGAAATGTATCCTCTACGGCTTTTAACCTGCCACACAATTGATTCCATGCATTCCCAGGGGTTTGCCTTTAATAATAACAAACCCGTGGTTTATTTGAACCGGAAAACAGCTCAAAAGTTTAATCTACAAGATAAATCCCTGGTCTATGTCAAAGGAATTAATTCAAAAATAGAGGCATACTTATACATAGATGAAGCCATTTGCGACAACACCGCTTTTATTTACCAGGGTTTCTGGCATAAAAGCGGTGCAGTAAATTTTTTGACCAAATCAATTACTTCAGATATGGGCAAACAGGCAGCCTATTATGACAGCTTTGTTACCTTAGAAAAAACAGATTGATTTATTCAACCCTGTGCCAGGTCTGGGTTCTGAAGAAAAAGGCAATATAGCCTCTTACCATGAGCTTGCCCTCTTCAATCCATAATTTACAATCATAGACTTTTCCATTTTTAGGATCCAGGATGGTTCCACCTTCATACTTTTCACCATCTTGAACCATATCCTCTATAATGATCATTCCTTTTGTGAGCTGATCTTTTCTCGGATCATCATCTGCACATTTATCACATGTTGGATCAGGGTCTTCCCCTGGTTTTCTGAATAACTCTTTTATCTGGCCAAAATATTTTCCATCTTTTTCATAAATTTCTACAATGGATTTTGGCTCTTTTGTTTCATCATCAATGGTTTTCCATTTTCCAACAATGGAAGTATCCTGTGCAAAGCAAAAAGAGATGAAACATAGAGAAAAAAGAAGAGGCACGATTAAAAGCTTAAGTATTGATTTCATGATTTGTCTCCAATTAAATTTTAATGTTGTATATGCAAATTAGCGGTTTTCGGTCAAGCCCTAATTAAACAAGTTAAAATGAAATTCATATTATTCTTTACTTTTATATAGACGATACTCTCTGTTTGTCAAACCAAAATAATTTTATCTGCATTTACACAACATCCATGGATAGCAACAGTACATCATCGTTAAATGAAATATCTGCATTTTTATTCAAAACAGATTGGTGAAGACGGTCAAGCAGGCAGTCTCCTGTTTGGGAAACTTCTTTTAAAAATATTGATCCCAGTCCATCAATTCCCAGAAGCTCTCCATCTGGCATGAAAGTTTCTGTTATTCCATCGGTATAGCAAAGCAAAATATCACCAGCTGTCAATGATAATGATTCATTGTCATAATTT
>CAXMTQ010000296.1:0-2902 GCA_964196205.1 uncultured Desulfobacula sp. | reverse complement strand
AATGATCGCTGGGTTTTTTTAAACCTGGAGGAAAGTCCGAACACCATAGGACAGGACGCTCCATAACGTGGAGTCGCGGTGACGTGAAGGAAAGTGCAGCAGAGAATAGACCGCCTGGGTTTTTGATTCAGGTAAGGGTGAAACGGTGCGGTAAGAGCGCACCAGTTTTCCAGGTGACTGGAAAAGCTTGGTAAACCCCGTCCGGTGCAAGACCAAATAGGAAAACATTTAAGGGTTGTCCGCCCATAGGTTTTCGGGTAGGTTGCATGAGATGTGCGGCAACGTACATCCTAGATGAATGATCATTAACCTGTTCAAGGTAACAAGAACAGATAACAGAATTCGGCTTATTAACTGGTCAGGCCTTTTCTAATTATTAATTATTAAGTTTTTGACCTTTAGGAGGCAAGTTGTTCTGACTTGACGACTAAGGCTATTATTAGTTTAAAATTATGGATGACAGCTGTGACATCACATTTAAAGAAAAAGCCAATATTTTTTCTTTTGAATATTTGAAATGTATTGTATTTATAAATAATTTTTCCGATGATGATTATATTTTTACCAAAAAACTGTATTCAAAACTTATTAATACCTCTCGCATTCTTGAGGATTTTTTAGATTTCCACGGAGCAAAAACAAATAAAGAGTGGGTGTTCTATCGAGAGCTTGCTGCTACGATACAACATCTTTCATCGGCGTGTTACTCCCAGAGACATGTTTTAAACCGTTTAAACTTTTACTTATTTGAGAATGATTATGAGAAAACATTTAAGCAAGAAGCAGTTGATACTCTCAAGATCATACAAAATGCCATAAAACTTGCAGGATTTTCAGCAATAGATGAAGCCCGTCGTTTGAATATAAATGTACCTGAAACCGGGTATAATATGAGTTTTTTCCCAGGTATTTCATCCTCACAGCAGCTTGATAACAATATTGATGATTTTAGTTACAGCCATAAGCAGCCAGAAAACCTTACCAGGATTGCAACCGAATTCCTTGAAGTTGTAAAAGAGTTTGATCAATTCGCATTTTATGAACGCTATGATTTAAAAAAAATACATGAACTTGTGCCTGAACAAATCAATGAGGTCACCATTAGAAGATATGAAATGCTTATTCATAATATTCAATCCTCATTTGATTCCTATGTGGTGAATATAAAATCGTCCTCTGATAAATTGATGCTTGATCAGCTTCGAAGCCATTTTTCCATAGTCTTTCATATCCTTCAGGTATTGGGCAGACTACTGCATTTTTACGAACGTCACCTTTACGATACAGGGTTTAAAGATGTATATAAAAATGTCAGTATTTCTTTATCATATGTAATTGATCCTGCTGTGTTGTTAGATCGATCTGTTAATTTCTGTATGTTCTATGCATGGAAATTTTTATCTTCAGGAAAGGCCTTAGCATCTCAGATATTGAATGAAAACATGGAAACCTCTTTAATTGAAGTCACAATCCCTAAGGATCGTGGATTCCACAGCCGTCCAAGTCTTTTGGTTGCTAAAATTGTTCAGCACTATGGCGGTGAGGTCAAAATGATTGTAAACGGTGATGTTTTTGATGCTGCAAGTGTTCTTGATATTCAATGGGCAGGTGGAAAAATTAAAAAAGAGGAGGTTGAAAATGTTCAGTTTAAAGGAGATTTGCGGGCGTTAAATGATCTTAAAACCCTGGCCAGTGTGAATTATGGTGAAGACCATATGGGAAAAGGAATTCCTTTGCCAAAAGAGTTATCCTATTTAAGCTAAAATTTATGGATTTTAAAAATTTTGTTATAATTGTTGCCGCTGGTAAAGGTCTTAGAATGGGGGAGGCAACTAAAAAGCAATACCTTTGTCTTGATGAGATTCCAATTCTTACTCATACTATTATGGCTTTTGACAAGTGTGATTATATACATGAAATCATTCTTGTTATACCTGAAAAAGATCAACATTATTGTCAAAAACATATTATTGATCCATTTGAGTTCACAAAAAATATTCACATTGCTCAAGGTGGTAAAAAAAGAGAGGACTCTGTTTTTAACGGGTTGAATATGGTTTGTGAAAAAATAGAATCTGTCAATAAAACCATTGTAATGATTCATGATGGAGTCAGGCCATTTGTTGATGACAGAATTATTAAAAATTGTATTAATGGAGCCATTCAATATGGAGCATGCATACCAGCTGTTAAAATAACTGACACCATTAAACAGGTATGTTTGGACTCAGAGATAAATTCAGGTTCTTTTATTCAAAAAACTATAAACAGGGAATCTCTTTATAGTGCTCAGACACCACAGACTTTTAAACTGGATTTAATATTAAAAGCATTTGACCATGCAAAAAAAAATGGTTTTTCAGGAACTGATGATTCCTCTTTAATGGAGTACTCAGGGTATAATGTATATATTGCAAAAGGTTCTAAACTCAATATTAAAATTACAACTCCGGAAGATCTTGTGTGGGGAAAATATCTATTGGCTATAAAAGCAGGTTCAGCATAATAAAAAAATATTATCTTTACTATAAATTTAATGGTGGGTAATACCTCCAATATACCTTCATGGAATCTTAATTTTTTGTAATATAATTGAACTGCACATTAAACCTTGAAAACTTTTTTATACCAGATGTGGTGTTCTGAAGGGTTTTCAAAAAGAGAACCCTACACGTTATAGTGCTCACTTGGGTTGCAGTTGAAAAATTACTCATTGGAAAGTATAGATAAAAAATCAATCGTGTTGACTGCCAATTAAATTTTTTTCATAGAATAATTTAGAAAAGCCCGGACTGAGAAATTTTAGTCCGGGTTTTTTTATGCAAAAGACATCATAATCCTCTCAGATTAAGAGATTTTTTTCATTAATCAACTTTTCAAAATTGAACTTTATATCCTATAA
>CAXMTQ010000295.1:1476-2903 GCA_964196205.1 uncultured Desulfobacula sp. | reverse complement strand
ATATCAAGACTTTCAAGCAGACGAATATTATCTGTCCACGTGGTAATATCAGGACTGTCATGGGCGTTTTTCAAAATGAGATATTGAACCAGAAACTCAATATCCACAATACCACCCTTTGACTGCTTTAAATCAAAAAAATCTTTTTTAAATTTCAGGCGGTCCTTGCGCATACGTTCGCGCATATCACTCACCTCTTTCTTTAAGACTTCAGCATCTCTCTTTATTGTCAGAACATTTTTTCTGATTTCATTAAACCGTGCACAAAGCTTTTTATCTCCCGCCACTGGTCTTGCTCTGATTAATGCCTGATGCTCCCAGGTCCAGGCCTGGTTTTCAAGATAATCCTGAAAAGCATCAATGTGGGAGACTACCATACCTGAATTACCCCCGGGCCTTAATCTCATATCTGCACCATAGAGGGTGCCGGCAGGTGTATGCATTGTTAAGGCATTGATGATTCTCTGCCCCATATTTGAATAAAACCTGATATTTTCAATGCTTTTTTCTCTACCTTTTGTAGTTCCCGAACCTGCATTATATAAAAAAATCAGATCAATATCTGATTTATAACCCATTTCAAACCCACCGACTTTGCCATATGCGATAATGGCAAATCCGCAGTTATCTCTGCTTTCACCTGTTATACCCTCGGGGATACCATATTTTTGTGTCACAATACTCCATGAAATTTGAAGCACCTGGGCAAGAACAACCTGGGCAATATATGTCAGATGATCACTCACTTTCATCAGTGGATAATCGCCGCTCACATCTGCTGCAGAAACCCGCAAATAATTAATTTGTCTGAAAACAGATAACTGTTCAAGCAGGAATTCCAAATCATTGGGGGGAAGCCCTTCCATACGGGTTTCCATCTCTTTTTCCAATGCCTCTTTACCAGGTGGAGAATATAGAGTAGCAGGATGCATTAACTCATCTAACAATGCTGGATGCTTTGCAAGGAAAGTAATGATCCATGGACTTTTTTGTGCAAGGGTGATCAATGTTTCAAGGGCGCTTTTGTTTTCTATGAGCAAAGAGAGATAACAGGTTCTTCTTTCAATGGTTACAATGAGATCAATTAATTGGGATAGAATAGCATCAGGATTTTTTTGTTCGCCAATCTTTTTAATCAGAAGAGGAATCAGTCTTGCCAGTTTTTTTCTGCCATTGGGTGTCAGCCTTTTAGTATTTGGATGTGCTTCAAGGGATCGTAAAATATTTAATATTCTGTCAGGCTCCACAAAATGGCCGATGATTTTCGGGTCTGCAGTAAATTGCGGATCATTAATATTCCCCCATAACTCTTTAAGCTCATGGGTATCTCTGTCAGGTTTCTCCTCCTCGCTGGAAACCAGTAACTGCTGAAAATGGTGGTGAACCCTTTGCATGTGATCATTCAGCTTGTTGTTGAAACTGTCCCA
>CAXMTQ010000295.1:0-1466 GCA_964196205.1 uncultured Desulfobacula sp. | reverse complement strand
ATACCCCATGGAGAGAGCAAGGATATTTTGCTGATCTTCTTTTTGCGGAATATCATGGGTTTGAAGGTCAGCATAAATCTGCAGCCTGTTCTCAACCATTCGTAAAAACTTATAAGATTCTTTCAGATCTGTTTTTGTTGATTCATCAATACATTTATGGATTTGCAGTAAATCCAGAACATTTAATATTCTTCTCTCCTGCAGTTTTGGCTCAACACCTCCCCGGATAAGCTGGAACAGTTGCCCGAAAAACTCTATCTCCCTGATTCCGCCTGCACCCAGTTTAATATTATGTTTTAATTTTTTGCTTTTTACCTGCAAAGTGATTCTACTCTTCATATCTCTGAAGGAGTCAAAGGATCCATAATCAAAATAGCGCCTGTAGATAAAAGAATTCATTGTTTTCAAAAGCTTAAACCCTGCCTCAAGATCGCCGGCAATGGGCCTTGCTTTTATCATGGCATATCTCTCCCATTCTCTGCCCTGTGCCTGATAATACTCTTCAAACCCGGAACTGCTCATCACAAGAGGCCCGCCATCACCATATGGCCTCAATCTTGTATCAATCCTGTAAAAATTAATTCCAAGGGATTCTGTTGAAAAAAACTTTAAAAATCTTCGGCACAGCTTTGTAAAAAACTCTTCATTGGAAATAATCTTTTCACCATTGGTGTACCCAGCTTCCGGATATACAAAGATGAGATCAATATCCGAGGAGAAATTCAACTCTCTGGCACCCAGTTTTCCCATTCCAAAAATGATAATTCTCTGGAAATTACCTTCATGATCCACTGGAATTCCATGGCGTGCACAGGCCTCATTATATAGAGTTGTTATGGCAGCATCAACAATGGAATCGGCAAGATTGGAAAGATCTTCAAGCGTCTCTTCAAGCTCGGCTCTCCCGGATAAATCACGCCATCCAATTCGTATGTTTTCATATAATTTGTTATATAAAAGAATTTTCTTAACTGCTGCTGCATCCATCTCTTTGTGGATCTGTTTTTCAAGTTTAACTGCATATGTATGCGAAGAGTATGATTTAAGCAAATTCTGGGAATTGATTAGATCGTCAAGGATATCAGGACTTCTTGTGAGGTTTGATGCAATAAATTCGCTGAAAAGAAAAACCTTTATTAAATCAGATTGAAGATCAGGATGAAGATCAATGTACAACTCTTTTTTTTCAGAATCTCCTTAAAAGAATCCATTCGATTTTGTACAATTTTTATAAGTTTTTTATCAAGGTTGGAAAAAACTTTATCTACTGTTATATTGTCCATTTATATCCTTATATCCTGTCTCCATTTAACCATGATATCTTTCAGCATGTAAAAATTTTATGGGGTGTTGTGCTTAAAAAACATGCACTGTTCTCTGTGATTTGGATAACACTTTCAATGCCTGCTGCAAATCTATTTTTAAAGATAAATTTGGGCTCAACGGCAAAGACCATACCTGGCTTA
>CAXMTQ010000294.1:0-2916 GCA_964196205.1 uncultured Desulfobacula sp. | reverse complement strand
AAATTGCCAAGTCTAAAGCAGAAAAAATTGCCATGAAAAAGCTGGAACAGGTGGGCCTGACAGGGAAATCTGATGTTCACCCGGCCCAGTTGTCCGGTGGTCAGCAACAGCGTGTAGCCATTGCCAGGGGGCTTGCCATGTCTCCTGAAATCATGTTGTTTGATGAACCCACCTCTGCACTGGATCCGGAAATGATTGGTGAGGTCTTAGACGTTATGGTCAACCTGGTATCCGAGGGTATGACCATGTGTGTGGTCACCCATGAAATGGGATTTGCTAAAAAAGTTGCAAACCGGGTTCTTTTTATGGATGAAGGAGCGATTGTTGAAACCGGTACACCCGATGAATTTTTTGACAATCCGAAAACCGATCGGGCAGCCAATTTTATAAGCATGATTTTGACCCATTAATACGAGGACGGATACTCATGAACAAGGGACATCAACACTGATTCTATACCTTGACTATAAATAAAAAAAGCTTCTCTAATGACAAGTACAGATAGTTTTTCAAAAACTCCATTGATAGGTATTTTATGCTGGGAAGAAGGCTGCAGCCCTTGCGGCCTGGTACAACTTGAAAAATTTCCGGGTAACAGTACTAATCCGGAAACCTTTGAGTTCCCCGTAAAATATTCAAGAGTAAAGGGAGCAAATATCCATACAATTCTTGAAAATCCTTGCCAAGAAGTCTTGCAATCCATGATCACTGAAGCCCGCAAAATGGAAGAACAAGGAATTAAAGCAATTACAACGAGCTGTGGTTTTAACTCTATTTTTCAGAGAGAATTGGCTGACTCCATTAATATACCCGTGTTTACATCCAGTCTAATGCAAATCCCGCTTGTGCAGAATATGCTAAGAAAACAACAGGCTGTTGGTGTTATTACTGCTAAAAAATCAGCTCTTTCTGAACAACATCTGGAAAATGCTGGTGTTAATAAACAGATGCCAATCCAGATCCAAGGCATGGAAGCCTGCAGTGAGTGGAATAAAATTTTTTCTTCACCTGATGAAGATATAGATATTTCTATGATAGAAAATGATATTGTCTCCAGGGCATGCTCAATGATGGAATTGTCGGATATCGGAGCATTTGTACTGGAATGTACTGATCTTCCTCCTTTTTCCAATGCTGTTCGAAAAGCGACCGGTCGACCTGTCTTTGATTTTGTGACATTGACAAATTTTGTATACCAAGGGATTAGAAATTGCTAATCTCATAAGTATAATACTGAATAACTTAAAAAAAGAGGAGCCTCATGAAATTAGAAAGTCTGCCCCGTTTTCGTCTGGCTGAATTTCCAACACCGATTCATCACCTTGAAACTCTTTCTAAGGCGTAAAACGGACCTGAGATCTATATGAAAAGGGATGATCTTACATCCCTTGGTATGGGGGGGAATAAAACCCGAAAACTGGAATTTCTCATTGGTGAAGTTTTGGAACAGGGTAAAGACACGCTGGTTACTGCCGGTGGATTGCAGTCCAACCACTGCCGTCTGACAGCTGCTGCAGCAAGGAAAGCAGGCCTTAAATGTCACCTGATTCTAAATGGTACAGAGCCTGCGAATTCCAATGGAAATCTTCTATTGGACAAAATATTCGGGGCTAAAATACATTATTGTGACAGAAAAGACCGGGATGATAGGCTGAGCCAGGTGGGTGAAGAACTTGAAAGTATAGGGAAAAAGCCCTATGTCATCCCTGTGGGCGGGTCCAACAGCACAGGGTCTGTTGGGTATGTCAATGCCATGGTGGAGCTTGATACCCAGTTGAAAAAAATCCAAATTAAACCGGATGCAATTGTGTTTGCAACAAGTTCCGGTGGAACCCAAGCCGGGTTGGCCCTGGGGGCAAAAATCATCGACTTTAAAGGCCAGGTACTTGGCATCAGTATAGACCAGACAAAAACCGGAGATGAACCGTTTCCTCCAATTTTAACCAAGATTGTAAATGCGACGGCAAAGCAAATTGGTTTGGACATACAAATGACGGATAAAAATTTTTTTCTTAATTGTGATTACTTAGGTGCTGGATATGCCATGCCTGGAGATCTTGAATTTAATGCTATCAAGGATCTTGCTCAATATGAAGGGATTCTCCTTGGGCCTGTTTATACCGCCCGGGCTATGGGTGGACTTCTGAATTTAATACAAAAGGGCATTTTCACAAAAAACCAAACTATTCTATTCTGGCATACTGGAGGCACGCCTGAATTGTTTGCATGGGCGAATCAAGTAGAAACCAGAGGATAATAATAATTTCAGACTTGAAAAGAGTAATTTAATGAAAGTAACAGGTAAAAAGACGGGACTACTGGCTAAAATTCTCACCATATCTGGACGGATATTGCTTGATTTTTATCTCGAATAAAGAGTAATGGAAAATCAGTTAGTTTAAATTTTCCCAAACACAACATATAGATTTATGTCATACCTGGAAAAAGAGAACCCTATGAATACAAGCCATCACTCTTGGGAGTAGGGACAGACCAATGACTTATACCATCATTAAACGCTACTGATAAATTCAATTTATTAAGAATTGTAAGCTGTGCGATAAATTTTACTGGGCTCGCCCAATGGTTAAAGACAGTCACCTTACCTTGATAAATGACCCATCGTGTATTGAACTGCCAGATAGAAAATATTCTTATATTCGAAATCCTTTATCGACCAAAAGTGATTATTAGGTCTATTCTATGCTTTCAGAGCGGCCCTTTCTGAGTATGAGGCCGCTTCTCAGCTAATTAATTGTTTTTTCAATCATTTTGATATTTAACTGCTCAAGGCCGTTTAGCACAGGTCCGTAAATTTCTTTTTTAATAGGAATCTGCACACCTGTTAAATCAATCTTACCTTCTGCCATCAATTTAACCCCGATGCCTAATGGCAGACTGACCGTTCTTGCCATG
>CAXMTQ010000293.1:0-2918 GCA_964196205.1 uncultured Desulfobacula sp. | reverse complement strand
AGACGGAGCAAAACAAAAGCCTCTTAAAGCAAGCAATCTGAATGAGCCCGTAATCCCAAAAGAGACTACCCGTTTAATCCTTGTCACAGGTCTTGATGCTGTGGGCAAAACACTTGATGATCATTATGTCCACAGGCCACAAATATTTTCAGACAATACAAGACTTGACATGGGGGAGAATATAGATGTAGAGTCCATTGCATCATCCATAGGTTTTGAGATAAAAAAGGCAAAAACTCTCTGCTCCTCCTCACTTAATTTTGTCCTTTTAAACAAAGCTGACACCTCATCGAGACAGGCATCAGGCAACAAAATTGCAAAAATTCTGAAAACAGATAAAAATATTGAAAAAATTATCATAGCATCACTAAAGGATCAAATAGCAGTAAAAAGTATTGTATAAAACTGCCACGGGCAGACTTGGTCTTTTGCCAATGTTTGCCCACAACAGAATATGAAAGAATTACGTGTGACCTTCAGGTTATAAAATTTAAATTAATCCTTTCATATAAAACTGAAAGGGAAAAGCTTATATTTATGGCAGCATCGAGTAAAAAAATTGCCGGGATTATACTTGCAGCAGGATCAGGTGTAAGAATGGGTAAAACAAAACAACTGCTGCCTTTTAAAAACAAACCTCTTTTAAGTCATGTGATTGAAAATGCCAGACAATCAAATCTTTATGAAACAGTTGTTGTCCTTGGGCATTGTGCCGATGAAATCAAAAAAAATATTGATTTTACAGGCACTAAAACCATTATCAACAGTGAATACTTAAAAGGTCATAGCACATCCCTTATAAAGGGGCTTGAAAATGTATCGCCCGTTTGTGATGCAGCCATGTTTCTCCTCGGAGATCAACCCCTTATTTCCGAATCCATTATCAACACAATTATAAAGGCTTTTAAAAAATCGAACTCACTTATTACTATCCCCTACTATAATGATATTCGAGGCAACCCTGTCATTATTGCACGATCACTGTTTCATGAATTAAAATTACTGTCCGGTGATACAGGGCCAAGGATCCTTTTTAAAAAATTTAAAAAATCTATCTTAAAAGTGCAGATTTCTGATAATGCCATCCTTATTGATGTGGATACTAAGACTGATTATAAAAAATTGATATCGAAAGAAAAAGATGTTGACATTAATTGTTTGTATACAGTATACAATTTTTAGTTGTTAAAACAGACTTAACAACTTTATGCTTGACTTGAAAAATTTATTCTCATAAAGAGATTATATACAGGGTCAAACCTTTTAAATTTAGAGATCACATGTTCAACAAAAATTATGTTGATATGTTCAACAGATTTTATAAACATTTATTAACTCTAATCAGGAGGACTTATGAAAGATACGAAGTATGTACTAACTGAAAAAGACATGCCGAAAAGATGGTATAACATTATGGCAGACATGCCAACTCCGGCTGAACCGGCACTGCACCCCGGTACAGGGCAACCAGCAGGTCCGGAAGATTTCGCTCCGATTTTCCCAATGAACCTCATTGAACAGGAAGTAAGTACTGAAAGATGGATTGATATCCCTGAACCAGTACTTCAAAAACTAGCTATCTGGCGTCCTTCTCCTCTCTTCAGAGCACATGCCCTTGAAAAAGCTCTCGGTACTCCTGCTAAAATCTTTTATAAAAACGAAGGTGTGAGCCCTGCAGGCAGCCATAAGCCTAATACTGCTATTGCCCAGGCCTACTATAATAAAGTGGCAGGAACCAAAAAAATTATTACTGAAACAGGAGCCGGTCAATGGGGCAGCAGTCTTGCCATGTCCTGTGCTTTCTTTGGACTTGAATGTAAAGTATATATGGTAAAAATTTCTTATAATCACAAACCCTATCGACGTCTTATGATGCAGACATGGGGTGCTGATTGTACGGCAAGCCCAAGTAATGAAACTGAATCAGGCAGATCCATACTGGCAAAAGATCCAGATTGTCCCGGCAGCCTTGGTATGGCAATCAGTGAAGCAGTTGAAGTAGCTGTACAGGACGAAACCAGTAAATATGCTCTCGGAAGCGTACTCAACCATGTTATGATCCATCAGAGTATCATAGGTCTTGAAGCAAAAAAACAGATGGAAATGGCAGGAGCTTATCCTGATGTTATCATAGGCAATGCTGGCGGCGGAAGTAATTTTGCAGGTCTTGCTTTCCCATATGCATTAGATAAAATAAATGGAAAAGATATTGATATCATTGCTGTCGAACCAAAATCATGCCCCACCATGACAAGAGGACCTTTTGCCTATGACTTTGGTGATACAGTCATGAAGACTCCATTGATTGCCATGCATACGCTGGGACATAATTTTGTACCAGCACCCATCCATGCTGGTGGTTTAAGATATCATGGAATGGCTCCACTTGTCAGCCAGCTTATCCTGGATAGAATTATCAGAGCAGAAGCTATACACCAGATAGAGACCTTTGAAGCAGGCGTCACCTTTGCCAGATCAGAAGGATATATAAGCGCACCTGAAACTAATCATGCCGTTGCCATGACTATAAGAGAAGCTCTCAAAGCTAAAGAAGAAGGTAAAGAAAAAACTATCCTGTTTAACTGGAGCGGCCACGGTCTTGTGGATCTTGCTGCCTATGATTCTTTTTTCCAGGGAAAACTTTCTGATCATGAACTGCCTCAAGAGCAGATTGATGCAGCATTAAAAGATCTTGAACCATTGCCAAAACCAAGACAGGCAACATGAATCAAGAGTAATTTGTACAGATAGTAAACACCTGCAGCGAGATCTTTTATATAAGGTCTCGCTGCTACTTTTGATCACTGCAAAAATTAAGTGCAGTTTAATCTCATAACACACAGAATGGATTTATATAATGAAAGATAAAAGCAATGTCCTTTCACCTAATCCTCCATCAGAAGATTTTGACATACGTT
>CAXMTQ010000292.1:0-2939 GCA_964196205.1 uncultured Desulfobacula sp. | reverse complement strand
AAAGTAATATCAGGACAGTGGAAAGGATTTACTCAAAAAAAGGTCACAGATATTGTCAATATCGGAATCGGGGGTTCTGATCTTGGGCCTGTAATGGTGACTCAATGTCTTAAACCATATGCAAAGCCAGGGCTGTCTGTCCATTTTGTTTCAAATATTGATGGCACCCATATAAAAGAAACTCTGAAAAATCTTGATCCTGAAGCCACACTTTTTATGATAGCATCTAAAACTTTTACAACCCAGGAAACCATGACCAATGCCTTAACTGCAAGAAAATGGTTTTTAAAATCTGCAAAAGACAAATCCCATGTTGCAAAACATTTTATTGCACTCTCCACAAATAAAAAAGGGGTTCGAGAGTTTGGCATTGATACCAACAATATGTTTGAATTCTGGGACTGGGTAGGCGGGCGCTATTCACTGTGGTCGGCAATCGGGCTTTCCATAGCCTGTTATATTGGATTTGAAAACTTTGAAGCTATGCTCCAGGGAGCATTTGAAATGGATCAGCATTTTAAAAAAACTGAATTTAACCAGAACATACCTGTAATTCTGGGATTGCTTGGAATCTGGTATAATAATTTTTTTAATGCACAAACAGAGTCTATTTTGCCCTATGACCAATATATGCATAGATTTGCGGCATATTTCCAGCAGGGTAATATGGAAAGCAATGGAAAATCCTGTGACAGAAACGGTAAAAATGTTAAATACCAGACCGGACCTGTTATATGGGGAGAACCTGGAACAAACGGCCAACATGCTTTCTATCAATTAATCCACCAGGGAACCAAACTTATTCCTGCTGATTTTCTCGCCCCTGCCATAAGCCATAATCCAATTGGTGATCATCACGATATTCTGCTCTCTAATTTTTTTGCCCAGACCGAAGCTCTTTTAAACGGCAAAGATAAAAACCAGGTTATTGATGAACTCAAGGCTGCAGGAAAAAGTGATAAAGAAATTCAGGACATCTCACCCCATAAAGTCTTTTCAGGAAACCGGCCATCAAATTCAATATTGTTTAAGAAACTGACTCCACGCACTCTTGGAAGCCTTATAGCAATGTATGAGCACAAAATATTTGTCCAGGGAGTAATATGGAATATTTTCAGTTTTGACCAGTGGGGAGTTGAACTTGGAAAACAGCTTGCAAAAAAAATCCTGCCACAATTAAAGGATGACAAAAAAATCTCATCCCATGATTCTTCCACTAATGTGGCTGTATTTGCAGTATAAGATTGTCAATATTAAAGTATTTTTATGGATTAAAGCATTTCTATGGCACATGCCATGGCAACACCACCTCCGCCGCAGAGAGTGGCAAGTCCAAGAGAATCTCCCCTTTTTTTCATGGCATGCATCAAGGTCACCATAATTCTTGCGCCGGTGGAACCAACAGGATGGCCAAGACCAATACCGGAACCATTTACATTTGTAATGTCACGGTTCAAGCCAAGCTCTTTTTCGCATCCAATGTATTGTGCGGCAAAAGCCTCGTTTACTTCAACAAGATCAAAATCATTAATGGCAAGACCACTTTTATCCATAAGGCTTTTTACAGCTGGCACTGGTGATATACCCATGACAGTTGGATGACATGCCCCCATTCCGGTTGCCTTTATTCTTGCAATGGGATTAAGGCCCAACTCTTTTGCCCTGTCAGCAGACATTATGATCATACCTGTTGATCCATCATTGATACCGCTTGCATTTCCTGCTGTGACCTTTCCTGTTTTGGGAATAAAGGCAGAAGGAAGATTTGTAAGTTTTTCCATGGTCATGCCCGGCCTGAAATGCTCATCTTTATCAAATATAAGAGGATCTTTTCTGCGCTGGGGCACTTCAATGGGAACTATCTCTTCTTTAAAAGAGCCATCATTGGTTGCACGTTCGGCATTGTTATGGCTTCTTAAAGCAACTTCATCCATTTCCTGTCTTGAAATATCAAGGTGCTGGGCAATAAATTCAGCTGTATGTCCCATTATATAGGGTTTCCCCATAAAATATTTTGCAGGAGCTTTTTCAATATCAACTGGAGTTGATTCATCAAAGGGAAGCAGATGGGAACCGCAGTGAAGGGCATGGATCATGGCATCTACAAACTGCTGATCCTGAAGGCGGCATCCCCATCTGGCCTTGGGCACGGTATAGGGAACTCCTGACATATGTTCCACTCCTCCTGCAAGAATAATATCTGCCATTCCTGCCTGGATCATGGCCATTCCGGAAATAGCAGCCTCCATACCTGAGATACAGACTCTGTTTACTGTGACAGCAGGAACTGAATCAGGAATCCCTGCCATGAGCGCTGCAACCCTTGTTGTATTCAAAGTATCGTGATGCTCTACACAGCATCCATATCTTACATCATCAATAATCTCCGGATCAATTCCTGCCCTTTTAATTGCCTCTTTCATGGTAACACTGGCAATTTTTGCTCCATTTAAATCTTTTAGCGTGCCGCCGAATGCCCCGATTGCAGTTCTGCAGCCTGAGACTATTACTACTTCTTTCATTTTTTATACCCCTTTATTTTAGTTGTGAAATTTGAGTTGCGAGATTTGGAAAAACCCAATTTCTCACCACTCATATCTCATTATTTCCCGCCAAAGGCTGCTTCAGAAATATCATTAACTGTTGTATCATTGGCAATAATAACATCCATTTTACCCCTTGAAACAGGCAGGATGGTATTTATAAAAAACTGAGCACTCTTACTCAGACCATTATAGAATTCAAGATCTTTTTTCTTTGGCTTCTGCTCAAGTTTTTCGATAGCCACAACAGCTCGCCATAAATGCATCCACGCCATTATAACATCTCCTGTTACATCAAGAAAGGGAGTTGCATTTGCAAAGGCAGTCATCATATTTTCCGATCTAAGAACTGCTCCAATATTTTGGGCAACCTCCTTTAATTGCCCGAGTGCCTTA
>CAXMTQ010000291.1:0-2948 GCA_964196205.1 uncultured Desulfobacula sp. | reverse complement strand
ATTTTTTTAAAGAGCTATATAATTCTATTACATTTTTTGCATAATTCTATTACATTTTTTACATAATTCTATTACATTTTTTACATAATGGATTTTTCTTTCAGAGTATGAAAGAAAGATTCATCAGCCCGGACATGATAATCTTCATGGGCTTTGGGAATTTCGAATAGTATCAGGATTTTCTGGGGGTTTGATCAAATATGTTTATATGAAAGAGTAATTTAATTTTATACCCTGAAGGGGCAGAAACGAACCTGAAGGTCAGAAACCAGGTTTATTGTTGGCAAATATTGGCAGAAGACCAAGTCTGTCCATGGCAGTTATATCAGATCAGCAATGTTGATGTTTTGGGAAGAATCAAAAGCAATATTCACTTTTTGTCCCACCATATTTTTTGTTGTCAGTTGACTGATAATGTCCGGACTGTTTGGTGTTCTTGCAATGAATCTGAAATCATCGCGGGTTCTTCCATAAATTACTGCCATGGAGGGCTCATGATCACGTGTATAGATAATGGTATAGGTTTCAATAACTCCTTTGCCATTATACTGATCTTTTATTTTTATGGGTTCATCTCCCACAAGGCTCTCTTTTTGATCAATTATGTCGTAATTTTTTAATTCACCATTTGAGGGTGTTGATGAGCCGTAGATGCCGGCAGCATGCTTATGCATAAACCAGCCAAGAGCTGTAATGAGGCCGTTTGATCTCTCTCCTGTTGAAATCTTATGGGCAAGAGTTGCTGCGGAATGAAGACTGTAATTATTTCCCGGTCCTCCAAAAAAACCAAGCCCTCCTGTTAAGGTGAGCGGTCTTGGGTCATTATCTTCTATTTTTATCATTTTTTTTGCAATGGAGACAGCACTGGGAAAACATGAATAGAGGTCAAAACAATCTATATCTTTCAAAGAGATGCAGGATCTTGTTAATGCTTTTTCAACAGCTGATTCCAGAGGGGGGCTTGATGTGAAATTTGATTTTTCAATCATAAATCTCTGCCTGTCTTCTGCATAGCCTCCCCCAAGGAAATATACACTCTGTCCTTCTTTTGACGAATATCTTTTTGCTTTCTCTTCAGACATAAGTATTATGGCTGCACCCTGATCAACCATAACAAATGAATTCATATACTTGGTGTATGGAAAAGCAACAGGTCTGTTATTCTTACTGAGCGTGATGATTTCCTCCGGGGTCTTTATGGTTCTTGACCAGGCATGGGGATTTGCTGCCGCAACCTGGCTGAATTCAGACCACATTGTTCCGATTTTCATCATATAGGTTTGAAAATCAAGGCCGGATTCTGCCCATAAAGCAGTTTCAAAAAGAGGGAATCCCTGCATGGGGTGTTTAATCCCATGTGCATTTTCCAAAGATGTTGAGCCTTTAAGATCATCACCCTCATAATCTTTTGGAACTCCTTTAAACAGGGCGTTTTCAACGGTTGTTAAATTTGGGTCTCTTTGAACATAGGTTTCAGCACCTGCAATGAGAACAGAATCCAGTTCATTGCGGGCAATCATGCCTGCTGCCATGTTGATCAGCATCTGGGGTGAATTCCCCCCGATTTGAGAAACATGTGTAAATCTTGGTGTGGCTTTCAAGTTCTGGGCAAGCTGTTTTGCAGGAGAGCTGTAATTACGGCTTACTATCCTGACAACCATGATGCCGTCAAGATCCTCCAGTACTTGTTTGGAAGTCATTATTTCAGAGGCTTTTAAAGAGGCATCTTTCATCAATCCCATGGGATCTTTAGCAGCTTTGTTCAACTCTTTTGGCTGAGTTTTCTGTCCCCAGCCTGCAACAACAACTTTTCGCTCCATTTAAAACAAATCCTTTTTTCAAAATCAAAATTTTTGCAAGTGTCTCTTAAAATGCTCTGTTTGTCAACATCATCTCATGGTAACTGAATATTTGCTAAAGTCTCCAGTGGAAGGCTGATCAACCTGGAACGGGTTATGAAAAAATTCTAATGGCAAATATCAAAAAGGTGAGTTTATATGCTCTACTGATTTATTTTGAAATCCACTTATATTTTTTAAATAAGCGTGTTAGAGTGCAAATCAATTATAAAACATGAAGAGAGCAGGAACTCAAATGAATTCGCCATTTTCTATTCCCAATATAAGATTGTTCATTGCCTTTAAAGTCTTTTTTAATTCACGATTCTATTATCCTGTATTTACCATTCTGTTCCTTGATTTCGGCCTCAGTATAGCACAGTTTGCAATACTCAATGCAGTATGGGCAGCCACCATTGTTCTTGCCGAAGTTCCTTCAGGAGCACTTGCAGACATTGTGGGAAGAAAACAACTTCTGGTCTTTGCCACCTTTATCATGATTATTGAAGTTGGTATCATAAGTTTTGTTCCTGAAATAGCCCCTTCTACTCTTTTCATAGTCTTTATGGTTAACCGTATTTTGAGTGGACTTGCAGAAGCTGCTGCCAGTGGTGCAGACGAAGCTATTGCATATGATTCCTTAAAACCTGAATCAGCTCCTGATCAATGGGGCAGGGTGTTGGAAGTTTTGATGAGGTTTCAGTCTATTGGATTTATTATTGCCATGACTGTGGGCGCGGCAATCTATGATCCGGATATGCTTGAAAAAATATGCAGGTTTTTGGGATTTTCCATGACTTTTTCCCAGGAAACCACCATGCGCTTTCCTCTATACCTTACCTTTATTCTGGCAATCTGTGCATTTATTACGACCTTGAGAATGGAAGAACCAGACTTGGATCAAAGTTCATCCAGGAAAAAAAAAAATCAGATCGGTCAAGCCTTTGGTCTGACACTCAAGGCAGGTCTCTGGATTTTAAAAACTCCTTTTGCTCTTGCTGTCATACTTTTCGGTATGCTGTTTGATGGTATTATCAGAATGGTTATCACCCTTTCAAGTCAATACTATAGAATGATTGATCTGCCTGAATCAAGCTTTGGCATTATAGG
>CAXMTQ010000290.1:430-2973 GCA_964196205.1 uncultured Desulfobacula sp. | reverse complement strand
AAGGGAAAAATACAGTTTTATATTCATACTCTTCATGCCTGTATAGGATTCTGCTCTTTTCATCGGTTAAAAGGCTTACACCAAGAACCGGTTTCCCATATTTCTGGGTTAACTTTGCAGTATATTTAGTATAATCATCTTCAAACTGTAAAATAAAATCTTTTAAAAATTGTGCCTGATTTTCATCAATATCAGGATCTGCCTTTCGCACCGATTCCACCATGCCGTTAATAAGCACTCTTTTTCCATGAATACCAAGATGGATCACAGCATCACATCCATCCCATTTAAGCAGCTCTTCAAGGCAGGTCATGGGGATATTTGGATCATTTTCTCCAACAATATCAACAGGATTTGCATGACTCCAATATGATGGCAGGATTTTATCAAGCCTGCTTATAATCCCTTTGGAGAGTTCCGGGACTTCAAGACCATGTTCTGCACAAAGATCTGCTGTTATCACACCCCAGCCGCCTCCAAGGGTCATAATGGCAACTCTTTTCCCCTTTGGCAGAGGAAGAGAAGAAAAAACAGCAGAAAGATCCAGAAGTTCCATGGGCTGATCTACCTGGATAATACCTGCCTGGCGGCAGACAGCATTAAAAACCTTTGCATCCGATGCCATGGCACCGGTATGGCTTGCGGCAGCCCTTTCTCCAGTAGTGGTTCTCCCGCCCTTCAAGACAACCACAGGTTTTTGTTTTGATACCCTTGCAGCACTGTTGAAAAATCTTTTACCATTTTTTATACTTTCAATATAAAGTACTACAATTTTGGTAAGTTCATCTTCTTCAAAAGCTTCCATATAGTCTTCAATTGTGACCATGGCTTCATTGCCGGAGCCTGAAAAAGCCCGTATTCCAATATCCTGCTGCACGGCAAAGGCAAGAAGCTGGGTTCCCATATTGCCTGACTGACACACAAGGGCAGTTGATCCGGGAAGAGGGTAGGCATGTACAGCACTGCAGTGAAAATCAATGTGCGGATTACATATACCCATGGTGTTAGGCCCAAGAAGCAGTATCCCTGCATCATAGGAAGCTTTTATTAATTCCTGTTCTAATTTTTCCCCTTGAATTCCCACTTCCCTGAATCCTGAAGTAATCAATAAAATGCCTTTAACATTTTTCTTTTTAAAATCAGGTATCAGATCTATTACACGATGGGCAGGAATAGTCACCACAGCAAGGTCAACATCGTTCTCAATATCAATGACAGATTTATAAACATGGCGACCTGCGATTTTTTCTCCCTTTAGGTTTACAAGATGAACATTTCCCTTATAATTTCGGGAGAGAGTGTTGGTTAAAAGCATATGCCCCCATTTACCCGGAGTTGAAGAGGCACCGATAAAAGCTATGGATTTTGGATAATAACATGAGCCCAGTATACTTAAATCAATATCATAATTTACTTTTATCTGTTTTTTCTCTTTTTCCAGGACAATCAATCCATCCACAGCAACTGGAGAGCCATCAGGCTGTATTATCAAGGGGTTTATATCAATCTCTTTTATGTCAGGAAAGGCTGCGGCAATGTCTGATAATGCTGTAAGAATGTTTTTAACCGCTTTTTTATTAACCTTTTTTTCGCCCCTGAAATCATTTAAAAGCTTTTTTGAAGATATCTGCTCAAACATATCTTCCATGTCTTCATCATTTAAAGGAGCGATTTTAAAGACAATATCGTTTAAAGCTTCTGTTAATATGCCTCCAAGACCAAAAATAATAACAAGGCCAAACTGGGGATCTCTAAACATGCCGGCAACAAATTCTCTTTTGCCGGCAATCACAGGCTGGACAAGGAAATTTTCAATATTATTCTTGGCCCTTTCTTTCATCTCTTTCACAGCATCAAGAACCTGATTTGCATTGCCCAGACCAATGCGTACCAGGCCTGATTCTGTTTTATGTAAAATCTTTGGACCGGCAGCTTTTAATACAATGGGAAAACCTGTCTTATTACAGGCATTCAGAACATTTCCCACATCCATGTCTGTCTGTTGTTCGTGAACAACAGGAATATGAAACAGTTTAAATATTTTTTTTGCATCATCTTCAGCAAGGGATTTAAAGGAAGATTGCAGTTTTGAATCAATCAAATCTTGAACATTAACAGGATTCATTTGTTATTTAACTCCATTATTACAGGCTTGCTCAAATACCTCGTATTAAAAAAATAAAAATACTGATTTATAACCCAAAAGTCAATCACCACATGATCATACACGTATTAACAACATGAACAGGTCTTATAAAAAATTATCTTTTCAAATCAGAGCTATAGTTTAAACTTATGCAAGTTATGCAGCGAGTTTGATTATGTTGCGAGTTTTTATTCTTTTTATTCCATTTTATTCAAACAAGATTTTTTTAAATCTTTCTTTTTATTCGTATAATTTAAGTCAATAATTTATAAAAGGATAAGAAAAGCCCGAGCTGCAACCTCGGGCTTTAATTGCGAGCTACTGCATTTAGCCGGAAGCCCAAACAACTATTCTATTTTTATACATTATCTTCCGGTTGCCTGCGAGACCGGAGATA
>CAXMTQ010000290.1:0-420 GCA_964196205.1 uncultured Desulfobacula sp. | reverse complement strand
TTAATTTATAGTATTGCGATTTTCGGTGTAAAAATTTTAAAGAAGGAGGGGGGTATTTCCAATATGATTTAATTTTATTCAATAAAAAACCTTGTTTTGTCATAAAAATGACACTGATATGATTTTTTTATGGCGGATTAAAAAATACATTGGCAAATCTTTTGTACTTCAAATAAGCCTTCCATACCATTTTGAAAGGCATTCCGAGCTTATACCGTAGAATGGCATGTTTTATGCAAAATTTGTATAGAGAATTGTTAATTTATTGGAAGAGCATGATGAGCATAAAAAGAACAGTAGAAAGGCGAAAGAACAAACGATATAAGGCAATTGAAGGTGCTTATGCTGCTATCAGCCCCAATTCACAGAAACTTGGTCAGATAATTGATATCAGCATGGGTGGAGTTTGTTTTAAATATA
>CAXMTQ010000289.1:0-2992 GCA_964196205.1 uncultured Desulfobacula sp. | reverse complement strand
GAGAGGCATAAAAGCCTCGGCTGCTGCCGGCATTGTTGCGGGCGATGCCGATAAAGTTCTTGAAGTTATCTCGTCTGTGAATGATGAAGAGAAAAAGGCAATTAAAGCTTTTCTTGAAAACAGGGAGATAAAAATATGCAAATCAAAAAGTGATCTGAAATTTGATCTGATTGTCACTGTTTTTGGCAGGGAATCAAAAGCCTGTGTCCAGATTTCCCATTTCCACACCAATATAGTTTTAATTACAAAAAATGAAGAAATTATCTATCAAAACCAGGACTGTGATGGAATCAATACTTCAAACCTCACAGATCGTTCAATTTTAAATATAAAAGATATTGTTGAGTTTGCTCAAGCTGTTGAGATTGCTGAAGTAGAAAAATTGCTGCAGCGTCAGATTGATTATAATACAAAGATAGCCCAGGAAGGGCTTAAAGGTCAATGGGGTGCAAATATTGGCTCTGTTCTGCTGGAAACCTGGGGTGATGACATAAAAATCAGGGCAAAAGCCATGGCCGCTGCAGGATCAGATGCCAGGATGAGCGGGTGTGAACTCCCGGTTGTAATCATATCAGGAAGCGGTAATCAGGGGATTACAGCTTCTGTTCCTGTGATTGAATATGCAAAGCAACTGGGCGTTGAAAAAGAGGTGTTGTTCCAAGCTCTGATTGTATCCAATCTTGTTACCATACATCAGAAGACTGGTATTGGACCATTGTCGGCATATTGCGGAGCTGTCTGCGCCGGAGTAGGTGCAGGGGCAGGAATTGCCTGGCTTCATGGAGGCCGGTTTAATCGAATTGCCCATACAATAGTCAATGCTCTTGCAATAGTTTCCGGAATAATATGTGATGGTGCCAAATCTTCATGTGCCGGAAAGATAGCCTCTTCTGTTGAAGCAGGCATCTTGGGATTTTATATGTACCAGAAAGGCCAGCAGTTTTACGGTGGTGACGGGATTGTGAAAAAAGGTGTTGAAAATACAATTGTAAACATCGGAAGACTCGGCCGTGACGGAATGCGGGAAACCGATAAAGAGATAATACGTATAATGCTAGAAGAAGAATAGAGGAGGTTATAAACCATGGATCATGATGTGACAGTTTTTAAATCATACCCCTTTAAAAAAGGACAAAAAATTCGTATTGATGGCTCAAGAAGATCCGGTGACTGGGAAGTTATCGACCTGAGCGACTCAAAAGTCACCCTGCGCTGTCCAATTTCAAAAAAAGAGTATAAATGGGCAAGGTTCTGTTATTTTACTGAAGAAAAAAAAGTGGAATGGCCGGGTGATTGAAATGAATGTAATTCTTTTGATGGCGGTTACGGCAGATGGAATGATTGCAAGGGATTCCTCGCAGATCATAGATTGGACAGGAAAAGAAGATAAGAGATATTTTGTCCATATTACCAGAAAAGCCGGGGTAATGATCATGGGCTCCAAAACATTTGATATGATCGGCAAAGCCCTTCCGGGACGGAAAAACATTGTCATGACAAGGGATAAGAGCAGGAAAAGTCATGACAAAGATCTGATTTTCACTGATAAAGCCCCGGGTGTAATCATAAAAGAGCTTCATGCCCAGGGTAGAAAAACTGCAGTGCTTATTGGAGGAACCATTGTCAATACACTATTCTTAAAAGAAAATTTAATAGATGAAATTCATGTTACAATCGTTCCAAGGCTTTTTGGAAAGGGGCTGCCCCTGTTTAATAAATCTTTTGATACTCAATTGGAATTAATCAATATTGAAAAACTGGGTCAAAACCATATTTTATTAAAGTACAAGGTTCAAAAATAGTCAATACCCATGCATGCTCATGATGGTTAATTCAAGCTGTCTTGACATTAATTATAAATTAATAGAAACTTAAATGATATTTAAATAAAAAAGTGATTTTCAGGAGACACCTGTATGAAAAACAGGAGAGAAAAAAAAAATATAGTAACCCGATTTTTGGGATGGCTTGAAAAAGCAAATAAAAATGCACTGGAAAAAGGAAGCTTGTGCGGATCATGAGTCAGCATAAAAAGAATTAACTCCACCGGGCAGGTGGGAAAAACCAGTAAAAAAAAGTAGGACCAATATATGAGTGCAGAAGTCAAATCGCTGTTACAAAAGATTAATTTTATTGAGACAGATATGGAAATGCAAAAACAGATACTCTTTTCCATACCCACAGATAACAAGAGTGAAATAGAAAAACTTATTAATAAAATTGCAGATTTGAAAAAACAGATTGCAGATTTAAGAAAGGAAATTAAAAATATAGATGAAAATGAATATGACAAAATTATTGCCATTGAAAAGGGAACAAAAAAATTTCAAGAGCTTTCCAGGGATAAAAAATTTGTCCATGTAAACACCTTAAATGAATCAGGTGAATGTTTTATCATTTTAAATGATGGAACCCGTATGGACTGCCTTGTTGCAGCAAAAGAGGAAAACGGGAACTTTACAATTCTCACGCTTGAGGGAGAAGCAAGAGAATTTCCCAAAGGTATTGTCAAACAGGAGGATAACAATCTTGTATAATAATAGATATTTAAATATATTCTTAAGCGTAGTATCCGGTATTGCCACCCTGTTTGTTGTAATTTTTACTGCATCGGCACAAGAGGCCCTTCATATTGATCAGTTTATCTCATCTGATACATGCAAAGACTGCCATTCAGAAATTTTTGATCAATGGGAAAATTCAATGCACTATCTTGCCCATAAAGATCCTGTATATTCAAGGGTATCACAATTCTTACGCAAAGGTTTGACAGACCAGAATCATATAAAAGAGGCTGAATCCTGTGTAAAATGCCATACTCCCATTGGAGTTGAGACAGGCTTTCCAAAAAAAGTTTCCGATGATCTGTCAAAAACCCCGGAAATTGCCACCTTTGGTGTTCAGTGCGATTATTGTCATTCAGCAAAAACTATTAAACAGATGTATAATAACGGCCTTGTCATTCAACCTGGAAATGGAGAAGATGACCCTG
>CAXMTQ010000288.1:0-2997 GCA_964196205.1 uncultured Desulfobacula sp. | reverse complement strand
GCTTCCAACGCTGCAATGGCCGTATCCAGCATACTATTGGAATATCCCCACTCATTATCAAACCAGGCCTGGATTTTGACAAGTCTGCCTTTACTTACACGGGTCTGGTGAAGATCAACAATTGAAGAGCGGGCATCATGGTTAAAGTCACAAGAAACCAGATTCTCATCTGTTACACCCATTATATCCTTTAATTCACTATCTGATGCTCTTATAAGTATATTATTTACCTCTTGCACATCTGTAGCACTCTTTACAACAAGAGCAATATCCATTATGGAAACATTTATGGTGGGAACTCTGATTGCAAGTGATTCAAATTTGTCTGCCATTGATGGTAAAATCCTGGTTATGCCCTTTTCAAGTTCTGTGTTTACAGGAATAATTGATTGAATGGCAGAACGGGTTTTCCTTAAATCAGAATTATAAGCATCAATAACCGGCTGATCATTCATGGCAGAGTGTATGGTTGTGATGGATCCGCTTTCAATCCCAAAGGCATTGTCTATAACATGAAGAACCGGAATAACACAATTTGTTGTGCATGAAGCATTTGAAATAATGGAGTGTTCTTTTTTTAATGCATGATGATTAACACCATATACAATTGTGGCATCCATTTCATCCTCTGCGGGCTGGGAAAAAATCACCTTTTTGGCTCCTGATTTCAAATGCTGCATGGCAGACTGCCTGTTATTATAAAATCCAGTACACTCAAAAACAACATCAATGCCAAGTTTTTCCCAGGGAAGATTTTCAATGTTCTTATCATGGAATACCTTTATTTGATCGTCTCCAATCTTAAGTGTATCTTGACCATTTTTAACCGGCATGGGAAACCTGCCATGAGTGGAGTCAAACTTTGTTACATGGTAAATAGTTTCCATATCAGCAATTTCATTAATGGCTGTGATATTGAATTTTTCATAAAATCTTTTGGATTCATACAATGCCCGCAAAACACACCGGCCAATCCTGCCATATCCATTAATCGCAATATTATATCTTGTCATTATTTTATAAACCTTTGGCTCCGCAAATTTTGACACCCTTCAATATTGTCAAATATTCATTGATCTTTTATAACTGCCATGTACCCTAAAGGGCAGAAGCTGGCAGATCTGATTTTTGGTCATTGGTTTGCCAGTTCCTGCCCTTTAGGGTACAAAATAAAGCATGAAAGAATTTCTATTGTTTAATTTGTTCTTTCATATAAAAACTTTGCTCTTATAACACAAACAGGATCATAAATTAATATTTAATATATCTTATAAAATTTTACTGATGATTAAATAGTGTTTGCCCCTTTCCCATTTTTTCCAGAACATCATCATATTGTTTTATCATGATTTCCCATGAGAATTGTTCCATGTGCCGGAATAATCTTTTTTGAATGGGCAGATATGCTGGATAATTTATAATCATATCTTCCAGTTTTTTTTCAAAATCTTTTTTTGTCTGGTATAACACTTTATGATGAAGATCATCGGGTATAAGTTCAGGATAAGACAGCCTGTCCGGCAGCAGAGGAATACAGCCATATCTTACAGCTTCAATAACAGAAATACCAAAATTTTCCTGAATTGCGCTGCTTACAACAATTGCGCCTTTTTTTAACCATGATATATATTTGTCTTTCGATTCAACATAGCCAAAAACGACTGTTTCATCGTTGAATTTCTCTCTTGCCTGGTTAAATATATCAGGGAATTGTTTAAATCTCTCTCCCATTAAAGCCAGAGAAAAAGGAATGTTTTTTTCTTTTAAACGGCTTAAAACTTCAAAAAAGATTTTAAAATTTTTATCATGATCCCACCTGTGGTTCCAGATAATCAAAGGCTTTTCCAAGGCCTTTTTTTTAAAATCAATCACACCTGTTTCAAACCTGCATCCTGGATAAACAACTTGAGTTTTTTGTCTGATTTGTTCAATCATCCACTCCGGCCTTGCATCGGGCATCTGTTTGAGCAAACGGGTTGCAGCATTAATAAAATCGTTGAAATGAAATTTTGAATTAAACAAAACTTTATTGGCTGTAGCAGCAGAAACAATATTGATAAAACTCAAATTTGGATCGCGTTTCTGCCTTGATGCCAATGGATAGGATAGTTGATTTTCATGAAAGTACATTAATACAGGAGGGATCTCTTTACCCTTGAGGGACTGCAGGTCTGCCAGATTAAGCATGTCTGTGGTAAAGACTGCATCATAATCTGATAGATTTTTAACCTTATCAACAAAGTAGAGGGCAGCCCCTCTCATGCGCCATTTCCAGAATCTGTCCGGAAGTGTGACCAAAGAAACCTCATGGCAGGAATTATTCTTGAACCCCAACGCAAAATCTTTATGGGATCCCCCGAAAAAAGGTTCAAGAAAAAGAACCTTCACAATAGTTACTGGGGCTTTTGTTCTGAAAAAAGATGAACATCCTGCTGGGGATATGGAATACTGATTCCTTCCTTATCAAAAGTGACTTTAATCTCTTCTGTCAAAGCAAAATAGACATTCCAGTAATCTGAAGTTTTTACCCATGGACGGACAACAAAATTAACACTGCTGTCGCCAAGTTCAGAAACTGCAATATTGGTTGCCGGGTCTTCAAGTACTCTCTCTTCCTTTTTGATAATAGCTTCAAGAATACCTTTTGCCTTGGCTATATCATCGTCATAGCCAATACCTATTACCAGATCAACCCGCCTGGTGTCATTGGCAGTAACATTGGTGATTACAGCACTGGTAATGCTGGCATTGGGAACAATATGCTTCTGATTGTCAGGCGAGTGAATGGTGGTATTAAAGATATCAATACTTTTAACGGTTCCTGTTACTCCGCCCACATCCACAAAATCTCCAATTTTAATGGGACGGAACATTATGAGCATGACACCGGATGAAAAATTTGACAAAGAATCCTTAAGAGCAAGAGCTATAGCAAGACCTGCGGCACCAATAATGGTGAGAAAGGAGGTGGTATTTATACCCAGCTGCCCTGCCACC
>CAXMTQ010000287.1:0-3006 GCA_964196205.1 uncultured Desulfobacula sp. | reverse complement strand
TATCTCTATATCCATCCAGTTGGACAGTTATTCTCTTTTCTTTTCGGTCTTTTTAATTTCATAACCGGACATACCAGGAAAGCGTTTAATATATCGATCCATCTTAACTGTGGTTTGCTGTATTATTTTTCCACCTCTATAGGTGCAGGCATTGGTTATCTTCTTTCTAACTGGGCATCAAAAGAAAACTATGATTTGGATATGCTTCTGCATGGATATTTAGCAATGATCATGATATTTTTGTTTACGATGGGCGCAACAACAGGCTTTATTTTAATGAAGGATAATGAGAATAAAGAAAGAATATTAAAATATCATAAAATCATAAATGGTTTTTCACTTGTCGTATTTATTATTTTAGGAATTTCGGGTATGTTTGAAATTGGCAAGTTATAATAAATATTTATAAGAAATACTTAATGAAAAATATAACTATGCCTTATGCAATAGAAGCTGAAAATATTACAAAAAATTACGGCAGAATAAAAGCTCTGGACAGTTTAAGCCTGAACGTAAACCAGGGTGAAATATTTGGTTTCCTTGGGCCAAATGGCGCGGGTAAGAGTACCTTTGTTAAAATCCTTTTAAACCTTGTTAAGCCAACTAAAGGCGTTGCAAGTATTTTAGGGAAACCGGTTAGCATCCATTTATCAAGGAGAGATGTTGGTTTTCTTCCTGAAAACATGAGGGTTTATAAGTTTTTAACCGTTGAAGAGTTTCTTAGATTTCATGCGGAACTATTTGAAATAACACGAAAAAATATAAAGTCAGAAGTTGAAAATGCGCTCAGGACAGTTGGTTTTTATGATGAAAGAAAAAGGAGGATGGGAACGCTTTCAAAGGGTATGACTCAGAAAGCTGGAATTGCCCAGGCAATACTGGGTCGTCCTAAACTGCTGCTATTGGATGAGCCGACATCAGGGCTTGACCCGGTTGGAATAAAAGAGTTGCGGTCAATTCTCATTGAAATGAAAAATCAGGGAACTACAATTTTTTTAAACTCCCATTTATTGTCAGAAGTTGAAAGAACATGTGACAATATAGCTATTCTTAATAATGGTAAAATTGTTCAAATTAGCAGTACTTCTGATATATCAGGCAACAATAAACATCTTGAGTTAACAGTTGATGGGTTTAATGATGATATGGAGAGAGAAATAAACTCTTTATCAGTAAAAAATCTTGTAAATGAGGGTAACTTTCTTAAAGTTTATCTTAAGGACTATAATGAAACCTTAAATGTGCACAGGCTTATAAATGAAAAAGGCGGTAAGATCCTTTCATTTTCCTGGAAGGGTGAATCTTTGGAAGAAATTTTTTATGATCTGGTAAAAAAGAAGGACAGTTAATGAAGGTTTGGGCAATTGCGAAATTAGGGTTTAAAGAGTGTCTCCATTACAGGATATTTTATTTTATCCTGATAATGGCCGTCTTTTTTATATTTTTAGGTAAGAGTTGTACCCCTCAAATGTCAACTAATAACAGTATGATCATAGATCTAAAAACACAGCAGAATGCTGCAATGAAAGCCGGTTTTCACGGCATTATCTTTTGGAGTGTTATGCTTTGCGGGCTTTTATCCTCGAACCTTTTATCAAAGGAAGAAGAAGAGGGGACTGTTGCCATGACGCTCAGCAGGCCAGTGTCAAGGGTTCAATTTGTTGCAGGTAAGATACTGTCTGTAATTATGATTTCTACTTTTAATTTAATTCTGCTTTCAGGTGTTTTTCTGTTCCTGTTTTATGTTGAGATGAAACAGTTTAACCCCAGTATTTTACTTAGTTTTTTGATAATGGTGATCAGCCTGATTCTTTATGCTTTGATGACGGTTGCTCTTTCTTTTTTTATTCCCAGGATAGCCGCTCCTCTGGTTAGTATGTTTATATACCTGATGACTCTTTGGATATCCCTTCCTGCTTATTTTGAAACAATTAAATATATTTGGATTCCATCCAACAGAGTTGAGATGTTTTATAAATTTCTGCCGAAATTCGGTGATATTCAGTTTATAGGAGCATCTTTTATTGATGTATCCGTGCAAAATTATGATATTATAATGGTCTTTACGAACGCTTCGTTTTATATCATTTTTTTCTGGTTTCTAATTCTGTTTCTTTTTAAAAAAAGGTCTTTTTAAGAAATAATCAGGAAGCAGATCAGTGTTTCTTGAAAGGATAAATAAAAATTTTAAATGTTAAGGAGTAAAGAGAATGCTCGACACAACTGCAATACGAAAAAATTTAAAGATATTAATAGATGGTGATCCATGGATTGTGGTTGATTTCCAGTTTGTAAAACCAGGAAAAGGCCAGGCTTTTACCAGAACAAGGCTTAAGAATATGATTACTGGTAATGCAATGGATAAGACCTATAAATCCGGTGAGAAAATAGGTGATGAGGCAAGTGTCGATGAAATAGAAATGCAGTTCTTATATAGTCAGGGCGACATGTATACTTTTATGGATAATAATACTTATGAACAGTATGAACTTACAGAAGAGCAGGTTGGGGAGGCCAAAAACTTTCTTGTTGATAATATGACAGTAGAGGCTCTTTTCTTTGGCATAAAGCCTATTGGTCTTGAAGTACCGAATTTTGTTGAGCTTGAGATAACTGAAACAGACCCTGCAGTTAAGGGAGATACTGTGACTGGTGCTACAAAACCGGCAACTTTATCAACAGGACATGTTTTGAATATCCCTCTTTTTGTAAATGAAGGTGAATGGATAGTTGTTGATACTCGGACCGGTGATTATGTTGAAAGGGTTAAAAAATGAGTGGGGAACCCTCCTCAATTAACTCATTTTCCTCTGATTTCATTAATGTACTAAAGTCCCGTCAGAAAATTATAAACAGAATAAGGAAATTTTTTGATATAAGGGATTATCTTGAAGTCGAAACACCGGTAATGGTTAAGTGTCCCGGTATTGACCCATATATTGATCCCATAATTTCTGGAGATGGTTTTTATCTTGCCACTTCTCCTGAACTTCATATGAAACGTCT
>CAXMTQ010000286.1:2611-3010 GCA_964196205.1 uncultured Desulfobacula sp. | reverse complement strand
GGAAGATTTCCTGAGCTTGTATTTATCCCAATGACCCCAAATGATTCAACTGATGATCCAGACGATGATTCAGAGGAGACTCAGGAAATTATTGCAAATGCAGGGCCACTGGCCTGGGAGGGAGTTGAACTCCTTAAAAAACCAGATTCAAACAGAGAGCTGGGCCTGCTTTCAGACCAGGATACTAAAACCGAGTATTCTTCTGTTGTGGCAGCCATCAATGGCGGTAGAAAAGGTGCAGCAGCCTTGCATAATCTAATGTATGGAATACAATATCAGGAAGCTTCTAAAATTATTACAGAACAAACCCGGCTTCAGGATGTTTTTTCGTTGAACAGTGTTGATAATTCTCCGCGAAACATTCTGATACCGCGTCAGACAAGAAAAGAGTGGTTAGAT
>CAXMTQ010000286.1:0-2601 GCA_964196205.1 uncultured Desulfobacula sp. | reverse complement strand
GGAATTAGTTAAGGGTTTGCTTAAAAATAAATTGGCACTTCAGGCTTAAATATTTATATCAGGAAACTTTATGAAACCACAACAAATACTTGTTGTTGACGATGAAAAAAGAATTGTTGACAGTATCTCACTCTGTCTGCAAAAAGAAGGTTTTCAGACTGTTGGGGCTTTCAATGGCAAAGAAGCTGTAAAACTTTTTCAACAAGAGAAATTTGATCTTGTATTGCTTGATATAAGTATGCCCGGTATGAATGGGTATGAAGCCATGGAGCATATCTTACAGATGGATCAAGATGCTGTGGTTGTTATGATTACCGGCAATGCATCTGTTGAATCAGCTGTCCGAGCACTCAAAATAGGTGCCTGGGATTATCTGAAAAAACCTTTTGAGTATGCAGATTTAAGAAAAACTGTTAAAAATGCCCTTTCGCAAAAGCAGATAATTGCCGATAAAAAAGCCATGTCTGTAAAGCTTGAAGCCTCTGAAAAACAATATGAATACATGGTGAACAACTCTCCTGATCTAATTTTTACCTTGGATAAAACCGGCTGTTTCACTTTTGTAAATCATCAGTTTAATAAAGTACTTGGTTTTTCAAGGCATGATTTAATAGGAACCAGTTTTGAAAATATCATTTATGAAAAAGACCTTTTAGAAGCCAGAACTCTTATACAGGCTGGGAAAAATGGAAGCCTGTTCAATAAAACCAAAGAATTACATTTAAGATTTAAAAAATCAAAACAGAAAAAATCAAAATATGATCCTGACTCTTCATTTGCTTTTATGGAGCTGAAAGCCGCTCCCATAAATTTGCCTGCCATAGATAACAAGAGGGAGTGTAAAGGAGTGCATGTAGTGGCAAGGGATGTTACTGACCGGATTAATCTTGAGGGTCAGCTTCGTCAGGCACAGAAAATGGAAGCCATAGGCACACTTGCAGGAGGTATTGCCCACGATTTTAATAACATACTCATGGGTGTTCAGGGATATACATCTCTTGTAAAACTAGGGTTTGACAGGGATTCTGATGAATATAAAAAACTTGCCAATATTGATGAATATGTTGCTAATGGAGCTGAAATGGCTCGACAATTATTGGGATTTGCACAGAAAACCTGTTATGGAACAAATCCTGTTAATTTGAATTATCTTTTAAAAATGTCTGCAAAAATGTTTGGCAGGGCAAAAAAAGATATTTTGATTGAACACTCTTTAGATAAAAATTTATGGGGAGTAGTTGTAGATGAAGGTCAGATAAAACAGGTATTAATGAATCTTTTTGTTAATGCCTGGCAGGCAATGCCCGATGGCGGCACAATTATTATCAAGTCTGAAAATATTGTTGCAGATGAACAGTGGATAAATGAATTTGGACTTGAAAATGCAGGCAACTATGTAAAGATTACAGTATCAGATATAGGTATGGGAATGGATGATGAGCTTATTACAAGAATTTTTGATCCATTTTTCACAACCAAAGAACAAGGCCAGGGAACAGGCCTTGGGCTTGCTACAGCATATGGAATTATCAAAAGCCATAAAGGATTATTGAAAGTTAAGAGCCAGCTAGGAACAGGCAGCTCTTTCATGATTTTTCTGCCTGCTACTCCAGCCAAGGTTAAGAGATCTGCTGAGCCTGAAGAAAACCGGAAGATATACAACGGTAAAGGCACCATTCTGCTTGTTGATGATGAAGCAGGTGTTATTGAAGTCTGTTCAGAAATGCTGGAAAACCTTGGTTATAAAGTAAAAGCTGTTACAGATGGGATGCAGGCCATAGATATTTTAAAATCCAGGGATTTTAAAATAGATCTTGTTCTCTTGGATATGGTTATGCCCCAAATCAACGGGCAGCAAACTTTTGAAAAAATCAGAGAAGTGGATCCTGACATGAAAATTCTGATCTGTTCAGGCTATACTAAGGAAGAAAAAATTCAGAAAATGGTGGAAAAGGGATGTGATGAATATATTCTTAAACCATTTGATGTGGTAGAATTGTCTGAAAAATTAAATAACGTTTTGAGTCCAAATGTGAGTTCTGAGTTATGAGTAGTGAGGTGTTTCCACCTCACTACTCAAATCTCAAATCTCACTACTCAAAACTATCCAAAGACCTTTTCAAGATCCGGAACAATCTGTTTTTTACGACTCATTATTTTGTCCAGCCAGACTTTTCCATCAGCAGGGGCAGATCCAAATGCCTTTTCAACAACTGACTCATCATCTGAAGCAATCAAAAGTTCAGTACCTTCTTTCATGATATCAGTGAGCATGAGAAATACGCTGTGATGACCTTTTTCCTCTTTAAGGGTTTTAATATCTTTTTCAAGATCTGCTTTTATACCATCAACAATGGACAGATCAACAAGCTCAAGCTGTCCAACACCGACACCCTTGCCGCCCATGTTAAAATCTTTGTAGTCACGCAGGACAAGCTCACGAACGGGAGTGCCCTCAACAGCAGATTTTACCTTGAACATCTCAATGCCAAGGGTTTCCAGATCATTTTCTCCACAGATTTCAGAAAGATTGGCACACACCTTTTTATCTGTATCAGTACAGGTGGCTGATTTGAAAATTACTGTATCAGACAAAATTGC
>CAXMTQ010000285.1:0-3013 GCA_964196205.1 uncultured Desulfobacula sp. | reverse complement strand
TTCACTAATTTGTCCAGGATACGCCTGATGGATCTGGAACTTAAGCGTGAAAAATTTTTGTTTAAAAACAAAGGAGTAAAATTTTCCTTCAAAGAATCCCTGTAATTTTTTATTGCTGTTAAAGCTCTTTTACCCACTGGAACTATCCTCTCTTTTGAACCTTTTCCAAAGACTTTAATCATTTGCTTTTTAAAGTCAATATCTTCGATATTCAAGCCTTCCATTTCCGATACCCTAATGCCTGTGGAATAAAAGGTTTCAAACATGGCAAGATTTCTTTTATCAAGCAGAGTTTCTGTTTTAATTGAATCCAAAAGTCTGAACAGGTCATCAATATTTACAAACCTGGGTATGGTTTTCCCAAGTTTTGGAAATGGTATCATATCTGCCGGATTTGCAATGATATGTCCTGATTTTATTAAATAATCAAAAAATGCTTTTAAAGATGAGAGTTTCCTTGAGATAGTGCGTTTTGATTTTCCTGATCTTACAAGTATGGCCAAATATCTTCTGATGGTATTCTTATCAAGGTTCTTTACCTGTTCAAAAAAAATTGTCTGACAACTACCATCTTTAACTTCCTGATCTTTAAAAACAAAATCAATAAAGCTTAAAACATCTGAATGATATGCCCTGCATGTATGTACAGAGTACCCTTTTTCTGCTTTAAGCGCATCAATAAAGCTGTCAACAAGAATGTAGCCGTCAGGAGCCATGCCTGGTACCTGTATACTCCATGACCTGCTGCATGTCTTCCCATACCTGGCGTTTGAACTCTGGTTTTTTTAAAAGCAAAGATGGATGAAAGGTAGGCATAACCTTAATGCCATAATATTCATGGAATCTTCCTTGAAATTTTTTCAAAGGCTGCTGAATCTTTAATAAGGATTGTCCAGCTTTTTCTCCAAGAGTAATAATGACTTTTGGTAAAATGGTTTTTATTTTTGTATTAACAGATTCCGGATTATCTGCATTACAGATGAACACAGAATCAGTTGTCAGCTCCATGGCTGCAAGAATTTTGATTAACAACTCGCCGCTTTTGTCCTTAAAAAAACCTGTGCTGCTGTCCAGGATAAAGACCTTAGCATTTTCAGGGCCCTGAAAGAAAAAATTTTCCTGTGTTCCATCTCTTGAACCCCAATTTCGGCCCCAGTTATTGACTTTGGTTTCAGATTTTTTTGAAATTTCAAAAAAATTATTCCCTCTCTTTTTTTCCTGCAAAAGGTATTGGGAAAAATCTTTAAGCACATGGATAAATTCTTTTTTTACCAAGAGTGATTTGTTTTGAACACCAGCATCCATCTTGCAGATCTATCCCTTTTTCTCAATGATATTATCTAACAGGATATCGGCTACCTTATCCTTATCCATTAAGGGAATATCAATAAACGAACCATCCTTAAAAAAAAGCTTAACTTTGTTTGTATCTGCTTTAAACCCTGAATCAGAAGAGCCAACAAGATTTGCAGCTATCATATCAAGGTTTTTTTTCTTAATTTTCAATATTGCATTTTTTTCAAGATCATCTGTTTCTGCTGCAAATCCTACAAGGAACTGATCTTTTCTCTTCTTCTCCCCAATAAGTTTTGCAATATCTGGATTTTGCGTCATTGAAACAGAAATCTCTGCTTTATTATCTTTTTTCTTAATCTTACTGTCTGTTGGATCTACAGGTCTGTAATCAGCCACAGCTGCTACTTTTATTATAATATCAGTTTCATCAAGGTGTGAAAGCATTTGTTTAGCCATCTCTTCACAGTTCACAACATCAATGCACTCAACATTTACAGGAGGTTCAAGAGTGACAGGCCCTGAAACAAGAGTCACCTGCCCTCCTCTCTTTTCTGCTGCCCTGGCAATGGCATAACCCATCTTTCCCGATGAATGATTGCTGACAAACCTGACAGGATCTATTGCTTCAACAGTGGGACCTGCGGAAACAAGGATTTTTTTACTCTTTAAATCTTTTTTAACCAGCATTGCTTCAAGCCTGTCAAAAATCAACCATGGATCGGGCAGTCTTCCTGCCCCCACAGTTTTGCATGCCAGAACTCCTGAATCTGGATCAAGAATATTAAACCCATCTTCTTTAAGAGAGTCAAGATTCCTCTGAACTTGAATATTCCGGTACATATTCGTATTCATGGACGGACAGATCATTACAGGACAAGCAACAGCAAGCATTGTTGTAGAAAGAGCGTCATCAGCAATACCAGCTCCAAGTTTTGCAATTATATTTGCAGTGGCTGGAGCAATAATAACTGCATCGGCATTGGTTGCAAGATCAATATGTTTTACCGAAGAATAATCAGTATCAGAGAACAAGTCCGATAAAACCTTGTTTTCCGATAAAACTTCAAACGTAGTCCTGCCGACAAATTCCAGGGCACTCTTAGTCATAATCACATTGACATTTGCCCCGGCTTTTTTCAACAATCTTAAAAGCTCAACAGCTTTATAGGCAGCAATTCCTCCGGTAATCCCAAGAAGGATATTTTTATTTTCAAGCACCATTATTCCATGAAAATTTATTCTACAAGAGTTGACTCGGAAAAGCCTGTTCCCGCTTCACTTCCTGTAGCAGAAGGAGCTACACCAACTTCAACATATGTATAAATCTGCTCGCTGCGAATGGTAATGACCGAGATTCTGGAAACTTTTTGAAACACCATAATTGTCGTACCCGGTGATTTGATCTGACTTAAGATATTCCAATTATCTTTTTGCATATTATTAGTAAAAAAATTAAACAGCGAACGTCTTTCAATCCGACCTTTCAAGGTAATAATACCAGAAGTAAAACCCGGAGTTGAAATAACAACTGTTTTATCCTCAACTACTTTTAATTCCATTGGAATCAGCACATCTTCAAAGTCATAATAAACAGCTGTGGTCTTTCTGGATTTAGGCTGAACATCAGATGTCCCATCCTCTGGTTTGCTTGAAAAGGTATCACCAAAGCATCCGGAAATAAAGAATGCCAGCAAAACAACTATTCCAATATTGACAA
>CAXMTQ010000284.1:0-3026 GCA_964196205.1 uncultured Desulfobacula sp. | reverse complement strand
AGTGTCCAGGACGTTCCGGCTGCCATCTCGGCCGTCATAGCGGTGTCCTTTGCCCAATTGCTTGTAACTGCATCTCCTGAAGCTCTCTTTGCCAATATTTTTACGGCAATTGCTCTTTCAACGGTTTTAACGGGGATCTGCTTTTTGTTGTTGGGCCATTTTAAGCTGGGGAACCTTGTCCGATTTATACCCTATCCGGTTCTGGGGGGATTTCTGGCGGCCACGGGATGGCTGCTGTTCACCGGCGGGATTCAGGTTTCCACGGGGGTTGGGTTGAAAATTGTCAATCTGGCTTCCTTTTTTGGCCAAGTTGACTTCCTGCCCCTGGGCCTTGGCCTTGTTTTCAGTATAATCCTGCTGGTGTTGACCAGCCGCTATCCTAAAAATATGATGATTACCCCGGGGGTGATCCTGGCAAGTATTGTTTTGTTTTTGTTGGCTGCAAGATTCATGGGATTTTCCATTGAAGATCTGAAAACACAGGGCTGGCTTCTGGGCCCCCTTCCCGATGGTGCCCTTTGGAAGGCGGCCGCACTTCCGGATTTTTCTCTTGTTGACTGGCCCCTTATTTTAAAGCATGTGGGCAGCATCGTCACCATTGTTGTCCTGAGTGCAATCTCTTTTCTGCTTAATTCAAGCGGAATTGAAATCATTGCCGGCAGAGATCTTGATATGAACAAAGACCTCAAAGCCACAGGTATTACCAACCTCATCTCATCTTTTATCGGTGTGCCCGCCTCTTATGTACTGGTCAGCCAAACGGCTCTGGCAACCCGTATCGGGGCGAAAAGCAGACGAGTCGGCGTCTTTCACGGTTTGTTCCTGTTGGCTGTTTTTTTTATCGGCGGCACCTTCTTGGCCTTCTTCCCAAAATTTGTAGCCGGTGGCCTCCTGCTGTATCTTGGACTTTCCATGCTGAAGGAGTGGGTAATTGACAGTCGTAAATCCATCCCTGTGTTTGACTATAGCATCATTATCGGTATTATCCTTGTGGTTGAATTTTTTGGTTTCCTGGAAGGGGTGGCCATGGGAATTGTGGCCTCGGTTATTATTTTTGTTTTTCGATATAGCACCATCAACATCATTAAAAACATTCTGGACGCAAGTAACATTAGAAGTAGCAAAGACCGATCCATTACAGACCAACGATTACTGGACTATAATACTGACCAGCTGGTTGTGCTTCAGTTACAGGGGTTTATCTTTTTTGGGACCGCAAACAGCCTCTATGAAAAAGTGAAAGCTCTGGCAAGCTCCTCAGATAAAACCCTCAAGTTTGTGGTAATGGATCTTGGTCTTGTCCAGGGTATTGATTCCTCTGCCATTAAAAGTTTTGAGAAACTGGCCCAATACCTTGAAAAAGAAAAAATTGATCTTTTATTGGTCAATCTGTCGCAACGCTTACGTATTCCTTTTAAGGCCGATGGGTTTACCAACGAAAATTATCCGCATATGCATGAATATGAGAATCTGGATCATGCGACCGAATTTTGTGAAGATCGTATCATCAAAACTGAATCCCAAAAAATAAAAATTGCCAGACAGGGGAATAAGGCGCAAAGCGATTTGATCCAGGCTGTTTATTCCGACATGATGGCGGCATTGGAAATACAAGTATTATTTGAGACCCTCACAGACCAGATGAAGGACTATCTTGAAAAAATTCAGGTATCTGAGGGGGAGGAACTCTATGCCCAGAAAGCATTATCAACGGATATCTATTTTATCATGAGGGGGACGGTGACATTGTCACGGAAGGACCGTGAGGATCAATCAACAAGAATTAGAATGCTGGGACCCTGGACAATTACCGGCGAATTAGGGGCCTTTTTGGGATATCGTTCCCCCTATACGGCCAAGGTCACAAAGAAAGGGTTGCTGTATAAATTGTCCGCAACAAACCGTGATCGTTTGCTCAATGAGAATCCTGAACTGGCGTCAAAATTTCAGCAACTTGTTATTATTATGCTGGGCAGCCAGCTCATGAAAACCAGTAAAGTAATCAACACAAATACAAGTTCATAGGATAAGTTTATTTGAGAATTATTAAAGAACATAGCTCATTGAGAATCATTTGGGACACCTGTATCCTTGTTTTAATCCTGGCAAGTATTCTCATCGTTCCTTTTCAATTGGTGTTTTTGCAGTCAATTGATGTGATGGCTTTGCTTGTCATCTATATAATCGATCTATTTTTCCTGGCTGATATGGTCTTTAATTTTTTTACATCCTTTCATCGCCATGGGATTGAAATAGAAGATCCAAGAAAGGTTAAGGGGCATTATCTAAAGACGATGTTTCCCGTGGATTTGATTGCCCTTTTTCCCATTGACCTGTTCTTTTTGACCAGTCCTGATTTCAACACTCTTAAATGCACAGACTGTAAAATAGTTTTGGGGAAAAAATAAATGAATAATAGTGAAGATTTTAGCAAAAGTCTGCAAAATGCTTTTATTGAACAGACAAGAAAAATATTAAATTTAAATCTTTATACCAAAGCCATACTCTCAACCCTGCCTGTTGCCATTATTGCAACGGACAGGAAGGGTATTATTAATTTCATGAATACCTTCGCAGAAGGATTGTTTGAAATTAAATCTTCAGCTTTAAGGGGCAAAGCACTTATCACCATTCTTGAAACCAATGAAGAGGTTGTTAACATTGTAAATGATGCCTTGAATGACCAAAAAGAATATCATCTGGGATCAAACACTCTTACCTTAAAAAATAAAAAAGAAATTGTTGTTAATATCTACATAAAGCCTCTGGTTGACGAAGAACGGCAGTTCTGCGGGCTGGTTGTTTCCATTGAAGACCAGACATACATTAACTATTTAATGAATGCGTTTCAACGGTATGTGCCGGCGTCTGTGTCTGAAATTATTGCCCGGGATCCCGGAAAGCTGAAGCTTGGCGGAGAAGAAAAAGAGTTAACAGTGCTTTTTTCTGATCTTATCGGGTTTACAACCATCTCTGAACAGATGGCACCAGATCAAATTGTCCGCTTTCTCAGTGACTATTTTGAT
>CAXMTQ010000283.1:0-3027 GCA_964196205.1 uncultured Desulfobacula sp. | reverse complement strand
AAATATACGAAAATGCAGCATAGTTTTGTGTCTACAAAAAGCAAAAAAGATCAGTTTACTTCCCGTCATGTTTTCAGCATCACCATATATTAGTTAGTTCAATCAAGGCCATATTATCATAGTCCAATGGCCAATTTGCAAACATACAATAGGATAAGTATAAAAACTACAACACTCAAAATAAGGCTGATGTATTCCTGAATTTCTTTATTCTTTTTCGGGGTAATCATTTTATACTTCCTTTTTTGAAAATTTTGTTACGTGCATGACAGCCTTTATTCAGTGCCACAGCCACAGGACAAAAAAATCGGCACCAAAATCGTCGTATGAAAATAGATGTGATCAGGATGAGTGGCAGGATATACCATATAATTCCTTTACCCTGGAAACTGAACATTGCCGCAAAGGGTTCATAGCTACCACGGGAAGGGTTCCGGGAGATAAAAATAATCATCAATGATAACCATGTTAAAAATTTTCCAGTATAGGAGCCGTATTGTTTTACTATTGGGTGTAATTTTAAATTGATTCCACTGATTCTGTTTAAAAATTCCTGTAAAGCGCCAAAGGGACAAAGCCATGAACAATAAAGGTTCTTGCCATATAGTAATATCATTAAAAAAATTTGACTTATAAGTATCCACCACAAACCATTTTCCCAGGGCATAGGGAAATAGCCAAAAAATATTGAAGAAATCTGTGCAATGGATAAAGGGAAATTAAAGTTGAATCCCAGGAATATAAGTCCCAATGCCATTGTGAAAAAGCGAACGTTTGGTTTTTTAAAGCTGGCTCCGATGAATACCATTAAAAACAGAATCAATAAAATTATTTCATTGGCATTAATATTCCATTGGATTTTCCTGAGTGGAATATCAATATTAAGGGCTAAACCGGCTACATCCCTGCTGGTGTTCTGTATTGCCCTGGCAAATGCCTTTGATGAAATTGTGGCCCCGGAAACACCATCTATATCTTCTCCAATTACAAAAGATGAATCAACAGACATACTCTTGAACTGTTCAAAAAATTTACTGCGTGTTAATTTTAAAAAGAATGCAAGTGTTTCCCGATGTTCAAGTACATGGATATTAAGTATTTTTCCCTTAGAATTGATTTGTGTTGCAATAAAAAAAGGGCCACCCCATCCTTGTTCTTCCCGAATTGCAATATAGTCATCTATACCGGTCACAAGATTGTGGGCAGAATAAATTATGGGATACCTGTTGAATCGAGTCAGTTTTTTTTCCGGGTAAATTAATTGGATATTTTCATCAAGATGGACTGTACTGCTGGCAATTCCATAAATGTATGCTCCAATAAGGGATATGATTACAAACCAGTTTATTCCTTGTGATAACAAGGAGTTGTGTTTTGATTTTTTCCCTTGTATTTTAGCTGTTATATCCTTCATCTATATTTATAAAGAGGCAATGATCCTGCAATAAAAATTATGACATAATTTTCAACGCCAAACCAATGTGGCGTTGAAAAGAATATCATTCCCTGAATAAGAGTTTATTTATATGTCAGTGTCAGTCTTTCTCAGTATCCTTCTTGTAAATAAGAGTAAGCAGAGCCCAGGTACACCAAAAACGATCAGGCTCATACCTGCTGATTGGGGTTCATTGTCTACAACTGATGAAAGTGACCAGGCAATGGTAAAAAGTAATATGACAATGCCGGTTATCATCATTATCCATGCATACCACTTAATAATGTATTTTCTTTTAAGGGCTGGGATATTGCTCAAAAATATACCTGCAAGGGTGCCTGTCAGAAAAAATATAACAAGTATCGATGTCTGTAACATGATTCACTCCTTTATTTTAAATTGTTTTATGCCAGAAATCTTTCATTAGTTGTTCGCTATGGGCTTTGCCATATCCGAAGACATGATCAAGATATCTAATCATACGATTCATTCCAGGCACACGGGTCATCATCTTTGCAACATCATGATTCCACTTTTGGGGCTTGTTATAGGGACAGACTGAAATACATACTCCGCATTCAGTCCAGCTTTCTCCCCAGAACTGGAGACATTTTTGATGATTGTTGAACCACTTGTCTGCACCCGGGTTATTACAGTCATTTTGCGGTTTGTTTTCTTTGTCTGTGGTGGTGGGGGTTTTAGATATTGCTTTTCCAGGACAGGCATCTGCACAGGCTCTACATATCTCACAAAATTGTTTGACACCAAATGTTTTAGGCTTGTCTTTTGTGATATCAAGGTCGGTAAAAACTTTTGCTAATCTAACCCTTGGGCCATATTCTTCAGTGATAAGCAAACCCATACGAGAACATTCACCAAGGCCTGCCTGTATTGCCAGGGGTATGCTGAGGCTTGTATCATTGCCTGCATGGTGTGTATTATATCCCAGTCGTCGCAACATATAGGCCAGGCGCAGGCTCGTCTCCATCATACGGGAGTATCCCATGCTTGTAGCTGTTTCACCAATGGCAGAAGGCTGTGTTTTAAAGGCCTCATAGTCCATTTCAAAAGCTATAACAATAACCGATTTTGGTTTGAATCCAAGCTTCACTTTCCTGAATGGATTGACGTGCTCCTTGTATGGCTGGCCTTTTATAGGATCAAGGGGTAAAAAGACTTCTGTGTTGTAGAGCCATCGTTCTTCAAATGGAGCAATACCAACTAAGTCAGCACCAAAGAGTTTCGCAGATTTTTTAATAGCATAGGCAGCTTTTTTTGGTGTATCAAATTTAAATTTTTTTGGAAATTTTTCAAAAATTCCTGGGAAAGGAACGCCCTGTTTGTAAAGGGAAAGAGGCAATAATTTGCCATTTGGCATCATCATAGCCGGTCCTGAATCACCACTGGATACACGTGACATGAAAGAACCGGAATAATCTTCTACAGCAAACCCTCCACGGCTCAAAGCATAGTCCAGATCAGTATGGCCAGGATTCTGTGCTTCCAGGTGCGGATTTTTTTCACGGGTAACAGGATTAAACCCCGTCCAGCCGAAAATAATATTAGTAAGACCGCCCTTTATTTTGGGATTA
>CAXMTQ010000282.1:0-3032 GCA_964196205.1 uncultured Desulfobacula sp. | reverse complement strand
AGTCTTCTTGACAGCCATACAGGACTAATTCTGCCTCTGGTGGCATCGGCAACCTGTACTTTTTTGTTCAGGCAGTTTTTCCTCACCGTTCCAGAAGAACTTTGTGAGGCCGCAAAAATGGATGGGGCTTCTCCAATGACTTTTTTCAGGAAAATCCTTTTTCCTTTGTCCAAGACTAATATCGCCGCTCTTGTGGTCATTGAATTTGTTTATGGATATAATCAATATCTTTGGCCCCTGCTTGTTACAACCAATCCTAAAATGACAACCGCTGTCATTGGCCTTCAGAACCTGATACCCCAGGCAGACGATCTGCCCGAGTGGAATATTGCACTTGGCGCTGCTGTCCTTGTCATGCTGCCTCCTATTCTTGTGGTGCTGTTTATGCAGCGATGGTTTGTCAAAGGTTTGATTGAAAAAGAGAAATAGATGAAACCAGTAAATGATTTTTCACAGGATAAAAAATCTTCCATCAAATATCTGCTCACTGATATTGATGACACCATAACCCATAAAGGAAGAATTCCTGCCTGTGCATTCAAGGCTCTTGAAGATCTTGATAAAGCCGGTATAAAAGTTATTCCTATCACAGGAAGACCTGCCGGCTGGTGTGACCATATTGCCAGAATGTGGCCTGTCAAGGCAGTTGTAGGTGAAAATGGAGCATTCTATTTTGCCTATGATACAGATGCAAAAAAGATGATACGCCGATACTTTAAAACAGATCAGCAGCGTTTGCAGGATAAAAAAAAACTTGCAATCATAGAAAAAAATATTCTTCAGCAGGTTCCAGGGTGCAAAGTCTCAGCAGATCAGCCATACAGAGAAGCTGATCTTGCCATTGATTTTTCAGAAGATGTGCAGGCCCTTTCTCAAATGGATATTGATAAAATTGTTGATATATTTGAGCAGGAAGGCGCCACAGCAAAAATAAGCTCCATCCATGTAAATGGCTGGTTTGGAAACTATGATAAACTCTCCATGACAAAAATCATGTTCAAGGAAGTATTTAAAAAAGATATTGATAAGATAAAGGAAAACATAATTTTTTCTGGAGATTCACCCAATGATGAACCCATGTTTGAATATTTCCCCAACTCTGTTGGCGTTGCAAATGTTCTTTCCTTTAAAGACTCTCTGAAATCCAAACCTGCCTGGATAACAAAAAAGAATGGCGGTTTTGGGTTTTCTCAGCTTGCAGAGGTTCTTCTTTCCTGATTTTTGTCAGCTGCTACAAGAGAGGTCTGTTCCTGTGGTTTTTTAATCCAGCTTAACATCATTAAATAAGCAAGAATAATTGCACTGGTCAGTTGCAGGCCATAGGGTATGATTTCAGATGCCTGCCCCACAACTGCTTTTGCTTCTATCTCCAGGAACATATACAGCCAGTCAACAAAAAAGCCCATGGAAAGTGAACATATGGTAATCATGGACAGATAAATAATCAGAGTTCTGAAATTAAATATTTTTTTTACCACATTAATTGTTGCTACATTGGTGGCAGGGCCGGCCAGCAAAAAAACCAGGGCAGCTCCAGGATTTAACCCTTGCAGAATCAATGCAGCTGCAATAGGAGTTGAAGAAGTTGCGCAAACGTACATGGGAATACCAGCCCCAAGCATTACCAGCATGGATAAGAATTGATGTTCATTAGCCCAGACCGCTATATCTTCAGGGAAAAAGAAACTAATTATGCCGGCAATGAAAATACCAATAACAAAGGGTCTGGCAATGTCAGAAAGCAAACCACCAAAGGCATATTTCATACCATCAGCAAGCCTTGAGAGTAATGTTTTATCAGTGTTGGATACAACTGTATCCGTTGGTGTGGAACAACCTCAAGTGTTGCCTGTGTTGATTGTTTCAGGTTTGCTGGATTTAATTTGGCAAGCCTGCTGTTCTATATCTACCGGTTCCTTTTTTTGGTTGAAATAGTTTTCTGTAATTCCCGTTGAAACAGCAGTAATAAACCCTGCTATGGGTCTTACAATTGTCATGACAGGATCAAGCATTGCCCAGGAAACAGCAATGGAATCAACGCCGGACTCAGGGGTTGCAATCATAAATGAGAGAGCTGCTCCATTATTTGCTCCCTGTTTTTTTAAACCTGTGACCACAGGTATGACACCGCATGATCACAGGGGTATGGGAATACCGAACAGAGCTGATAAAAATACGGGTTTAACTTTACCAGTCCCAAGATATTTTTTTATTTTATCGGCTTTAAAAAAAACATACAGCAATCCTGCAACAAAAAATCCAAACAGCATGAATATGGATACATCAAGATAGATGTGCCAGACTTCTTTAAAAATATTATATATAAAATTCATATCAATATCAGATTTTTGAATAACATCTTTTTTAATAAAGTATTATTCAAAGATTTCCTTTTTTTTAATGATCAGATAAGATTGCGGTTCTCTTCATTCAAACAATCTATCCTGATCCTTTTAAGTTAATGGCTAAGATGATCAAGACTCATCTGAATAAGAGATCTTACATGATCATCATCAAGTGAATAATAAACAATCTTTCCTTCCCGCCTGTTCTTAACAATTTTTAATACCCTTAAAATCCTGAGCTGATGCGAGACGGCAGATTCACTCTGCCTGCATATCACGGCAATATCACATACGCAATGTTCCCTGGATAACAGGGTAAAAACAATTTTCAACCTGGATGGGTCACTTAACGCTTTGAATATTTCTGCAATCCCGACAATGGTATCCTGTTTAGGAAACGATTGGATAGTTTTTTTTACATTGTTTTCATTAATACATCGCTCTGAACAAATTTCCATATACTCACCTCTTCAATTGAACATTTATTCATATGTTAAATACTTTTAATATTCATGTCAAGTAAAATTCTATTGCAATATTACAATACCCGTTCCAGAAGATTTACCTTTTGGTCGCTAAGTTGGAACTTGCAACAGTTTCTAAGATTAGCTCCACTGACCGCCAAAAACTCGGTCATTCTTCCCTCAAACAATTTGGCGGCTTAACCGTTCCGCAAATCAGAACCTG
>CAXMTQ010000281.1:0-3043 GCA_964196205.1 uncultured Desulfobacula sp. | reverse complement strand
TGTGGATCTTTTTGTCTCCTTTGATATGGAACTTAAAAAAATAGTGGCTCCGCTCGGGCGTTCAACTTCCCTTCCCATAGGGATGTCCGATGCCCTTGGAATTGATGATTTTAATGCAGCTCAGCGTCTGAGTATAAAATACGTCGTATAACGGTGACAGAATGCTAATTCCAAATTATCTATTCTGTCATAACCTGATAGGGAAGGTAAAAAATGACTGACAACAGATTTATTAAAATATTCGGCAAAAAAGGGGATAAAAGAATTCCTTCCAGGGTGTTGGAAGAGATTATCCATCAGCATGTTAAAGAGGGTTATACAAAATTAGAAATAGAGGGTTATGGACAGCATGGTATTGGTGGAAGGCTCTGGGAAATAGAAAACAGTCGTATTGATATCAGGGTTACAGGGCAGTCAGGTCAGCGTGCAGGATCTTTGGGTAATGCAAACACTCATATAGAAATCATGGGGCCTGCTTCCGATGATGTTGGCTGGCTTAATGCAGGAGCAAATATCATTGTCCACGGCAATGCTTCCAATGGTGTAATGAACGGTGCTGCCCAGGGAAAGGTTTTTATTGGAGGCTCTATTGGTGCCCGGGGTATGACCATGACCAAAAGAAACCCAAGGTTTGAACCTCCAGAATTATGGGTGCTGGGAACAGCCGGAGATTATTTCGGGGAATTCATGGCAGGAGGGATTGCAGTTATCTGCGGTCATGACACTGATTATTCAGTTGAAACCCTTGGTCACAGACCCCTTGTAGGCATGGTGGGAGGCAAAGTCTTTGTGAGAGGTGAAATCCAGAATTTTTCCCAAAAAGATGCCAAAATTTCTTTGATATCTGATGAACAGTGGAACTGGCTTCTTGTAAATCTGGAAGATTTTTTAAAAAAGATCAATAAAAAAGATCTGTTAGAATCATATTCCTTTCGTTCTCAATGGCAGCTGATTGAAGCAAAAAGCCCCCATGAAAAAGCAGAAGGATCTGAACAACCAGACATGTCATGGTTCAGAGAGCACGTGTGGGATAAGGAGCTTGGCAGGGGCGGTTTAATCGGGGATCTTATGGAAACACTAAAAGGAACTATTCCAATAATTACCAGAGGTGATTTAAGAAGATATGTTCCGGTCTGGGAACAGGGCAAATACATGGCACCCTGCCAGGCAGCCTGCCCCACAGGTATTCCTGTCCAGAAAAGATGGAATATGGTGCGGCTTGACAATATTGATGAAGCCATAAGCATGGGGCTTGAATACACTCCTTTTCCAGCAACTGTGTGTGGATATCTCTGCCCTAGCCCATGCATGGCATCGTGTACAAGACATACAAGTTATATGGCACCAATTGATGTAAGACTTCTCGGAAAAGCCGGAGAAAATATTAAACTGCCAAAACCTTCACAAAAAAGTAACAAAAAAATAGCTGTGATTGGTGCAGGCCCGGCAGGTATTTCTGCTGCATGGCACCTGACCCTGCAAGGCCATACACCCACTATATTTGATACAGGAGATACTATTGGCGGGAAAATTTCCTCTATTATTCCTGATTCAAGAATTCCACAAGAGACGCTTGAAGCTGAACTCAAAAGAGTTAAAGAGTTAATCCCCGACATAAAATTAAACCAGACCATTAACAGCAAGAGCTTTATAAAAATAAAAACAGATTATGATTTTACAATTGTTGCAGCAGGAGCTAAAAAACCAAGATCCCTGCCAATTCCAGGTATTGAAAAAGCCATTTTTGCCAATGATTTTCTTGAAAAATCAAAAAAAGATAAAATAAACCCGGGGAAAAATGTTGTGATAATTGGTGCCGGCAATGTGGGTTGTGATATTGCCACAGAAGCCTATCGCCTTGGCGCAAGAAATATTAGAATGATTGATGTTCAAAGACCTGCAGCCTTTGGTAAAGAGAGAGAAGATGCAGAAGCCATTGGAGCAACATTCAAATGGCCGTGCTTTACAAAAAAAATCACAGCAAAAGGGGTGGAACTTCAGGATGGTGAAGTTTTAAAAGCAGATACAGTTATAATTTCCATTGGAGACATTCCTGATCTCGATTTTCTTGATGAGAAAATAAAAATTGAAAATGGATTTATCACTGTTGGTAAATATTATCAATCTTCAGATGAAAAGGTATTTGCAATTGGAGATGTTGCAGGGCCTGGATTAATTACAGATGCCATTGGAGCAGGGAAAAAAGCAGCCCAGAGCATTGATGCAATTATTAAGGGAAATAAGCCTGATCAAGAAGAAATCCTGCCTCAAATCGATAAACAGCGGATAAATCTTGAATATTACAATCCTCTGAATATTGCTGATAATATTGCTGACTGTGGTTCAGATTGTGCATCCTGCGGACAGTGCAGGGATTGCGGTATCTGCGTTGCCATCTGCCCTGAAGGCGCCATTGAAAGAGTTGAAACAGATCAAGAGGATTTTGAATATAGAGTTGACCCTGAACTTTGTATCGGCTGTGGATTCTGCAAAGGCGCATGCCCCTGCGGAATATGGGATCTTATCCCCAACACACCCATGTAAAGCTTTTAGGAAAATATGTATATGCATTTAATAAAATCAGGCATTATATTCGCTTTACTCAGTCTACTCTTTGCTGGAGTTAATGATGTAATTTTTAAAAAATATTCCAGCAAAGATCGTTCAAGAGGCATGTATGTTTTCGGCATTGGTATAATATGGACATTCCTCCAGATTATCGTTCTTAATATACAGGAAATTTCTTTTTCGTACGATTTTGTTTCTATTAGTTATGGTTTGACCGCAGGGCTCCTTCTTACAGTTTCAAATATATTACTACTTGAAAGCTTAACAAATATAGATGTGAGTTTAGGATCAACAATATACAGGCTGAATACTGTTGGTGTAGTGATTTTATCTTTCTTTGTACTACATGAACCTCTTGGATCATTCAAAATTGTCGGGATAATCTGTGGACTGATCGCTGTTCTATTCCTTTTCAATAAGGGAAAGAAAACTTATCAAGATATAAATTTTACGATGTTTTTTCTAATTGCGGTTG
>CAXMTQ010000280.1:0-3048 GCA_964196205.1 uncultured Desulfobacula sp. | reverse complement strand
TTTAAAATTTCACCGTCAAGGCCCTGCACAGTAAAAACGTCTTGAAGTTCTAACTGTTCAGCAGTTTCACCCATCTCATCCATCTCATTTATCTTGCCATCTTTTAAAAAATCTTTTGTACTTCCCTTTACACTCAAAAGTTCATCAACATGATTAAAGGGTCCGTTGGCACATACATATGGAGGGTTTGAACCAAGGTAATAGTCTGATTCAGCTCCTGAAATGCCTGTGATTGCATCATCATCAAGGGAATCCAGCCAGTCCTTGACACAATTTATAATTAAAGCAGGATCTCTTTGATCCAAATCCTTCTCTTCTGAAAACCTCAGCTGTAAAAATCTTTCCCATATTCTTATTTGATCAAAATCAGGCACATTGCCTGGAAATTCTTTAACCATGGCATTTACCTGGATCTTGGATAATTCATCAATAATTTTTATATTTAAGTGTTCTGAGTCCAATCCCATTTCATTGACTGCCTGAAACAGTATATCGGAATCTGCCCATGGTTCCTGAATGGAATCAATTGTATTTTTTGCAGCATCTTCATAAAGAATTAATTTAACAAGATTGATACCGGAAAGAGCATACTGCTCTGCCTGAAACATATCTTTTTCCTTTAGTGTTGCCATGGCAGATTTGCCGGTAAATCTTCCAAGCTCCAATGCTGCAGCAACAAGGATGGAGACAATTGCAAGGGTTACAACCAGGGCAACTCCTTTTTTATTTTGTAAAATTTTATTCAATGGGCTGCCTCTGTGGAATAATATCAAAGGAGATGAGATATATCTGCTGCTGATCCCTGGCCCCAAAAGTGAGTTTTAAATCAACAGTTGAGGGGAAAGTATAGTTAAACTCTCCGGCTTCAGAGTCCCAATATCGAAATTCATCACCACTGAAATCCTTATAAATAACCTCAAATCCTGAAATATCTTTGTACAATATTGGATCAGTGCATGATTTTATCTCATGGGGAAAGGGCGGCAGAATATCTGCCCTGCAAAGATCCAAACCTTTGTTTTCATTTTCTCTTACATAATAGGCAATCTTTGCAACACCGGATCTTTGATCATCACCAAACTTTGCATGTGCCAGAGAGCTGAACACTACGAATGAACCTTTCTCCTGGCCAATATTCTCTTCACTGCCAGTAAAGCTGTACGGATCAGGTTCAGAATCAAATCCCGGTTTTTTATATCTTGGTTTTTGAAGAACAAATATTGACTCAAAATCCAGGCTGACTCTTTTATAAAGATTTGTGATTGCCGCGATTTTCAAGACATTTTTTTTCACACCTTCACTTGAAATAATAAATGCTTTAAAAGATGAAAAAAGCGTTGCAATAACAACTGCAAAAATTAATATTGCTATGAGTATTTCTAAAAGGGTAAAACCCTGTCGATTTATTCTCCACCTATTCATCTGCAAGTCTCCAGGTGTTGATTTTATAACTTTTTGACCCGGAAGAGCTGATAATTTCTATCTCTATTTTTTTAAATCTCTCTTGATTATCATCGCTGATAAAATCATCTATTTCAAAAAAAGTTTCTGATATTTCCAGGTGCCATTGAATCCCTGGAAAGCTGTCTGAAAAATCTCCTTCAAACTCAGACCAGTCTGCAAGATCATTCTCCACATCATTTAAAAGCTTTTTAGCGAGCATTGGAGCAAGAGTGTTAAAATTACCGGCTGTTGCAAGATCTATGGAGCTGGACTGCATCCTGAAGATTGAAACAAATACAAAGGCAATAATGGCAACAGAGATCATCACTTCAAGAAGTGTAAAACCTCTACTGTTTTTTTTAAGACCACAAATCAGCAAAACCTGAGCACCTCTCTTCTGCCTCCAGTTTTCAATTTTCAGCTTCTTGTTTCCAGTTTCTTGATTCTTGTTCAGATGCAGTCATCAAAATAGATATGCCTCTCTATCAATTGAACTTGTGAAAGAAACGGCTCTATTTTCAGGGTTATATTTTTTTCTTCTTTTGTAAGATGAATCAAAGCGAAATCAGAATATCCTTCGCTTCTGAATCTTATCTGATAATTAACAGCATCGCTCTGCCTAAACCCGGGAAATTCAACATCCAGCAGAGATAAATTTTCAGGGAAATGAATACCTTTTTCTTCAGCAGCTTCTCTGGCTTCATCATCCATGGTATCATCTGCTACCCATATCATGCCTGAACCTGTATCGATGTGAAGTAAAAAATCAACATTCTGCTCAACAGCCCGTTTTTTTAAATCATTGATCAAGCGGACAATATCTCCCACTCCGCCTTTTGAATCAGAAAATAGATTAAGCTCTGAAAAAAAGGGAAATGAAAACAGAAGAAGAGTTCCAGCGATGCTGATAACAACTATCAACTCGATCAAAGTAAAGCCTGATATTTTTTTTGCCTTATTCAAGCTCCCAACTGTTGATATCTCTATTTTTCCCGTCACCGCCGGGAGCACCGTCAGCACCATAGGAAATAATATCATAATCATCATGAATGCCAGGGGAAAGATATAGATACTCCCTGCCCCACGGATCTTTGGGAATCTTTGCTTTTGCGAGATAGCCTTTCTCTTTCCAATTCATTGGAACAGGTTCTGTGGAGGGTTTTTCAATAAGAGCGAGAATACCCTGTTCAGTAGTTGGATAATTGCTGTTATCAAGTTTATACAATTTAAAACTGGTCTCCAGGGAAGCAATATCAATTTTTGCTTTCACAGCTTTTGCATCATCAGTCCTGCCCATGAATCTTGGCGCAATATAAGTTGCAAGAATACCAAGGATAACAACGACAACCATAAGCTCAAGAAATGAAAATCCTTTTTCATCCAAAAATCTAAAATCTGTTTTTTTATCAAAAAAAGTCATACAACTATAATCCTGTAAAATTTATAAATTAACAAACTGATTTTGAAATTAGAAAGCAGTTTACCACTATTCATTTTTTAAGTAAAGTTTTGCTTTGTTTGTTGCTTTGTTGAAAAACAGATACGCCACTGATTGTCGATTCATCTACTGCATCGTCCTTTTCTATCGCCACCTAATGCTTTAAA
>CAXMTQ010000279.1:0-3050 GCA_964196205.1 uncultured Desulfobacula sp. | reverse complement strand
TGAAACGATCATCGGTATAAAAATTTCAAGTAATGTTTGGGCCAACTTTATAAAAAGAATACACGCCTTTCCGTATTGAAGTCTTGATCGTTCACACAAATAAATTGATCTTTTGCGCAAAATCAGGTTATTTTTAATCCAATCATTTTTCTTGGAGGTTATTGATGGTTAACTATCGAAAAAATTCTACTGTTTCGGTTGGATTGGTAAAGATTTTAAATGCCTATGCCAACATGCTGGGCGTTGATTTTAAAAAAGTTGCAAGATTCTGTGACTTTGATATTCGCATTCTCAATAACGGCGAAGCCAGGGTTTCAAGCAAATTTTTTGAGTCAATGTGGCTTCGGATCGTATCCTTAAGCAAGGATCCCTATCCTGGATTAAATTTCGGGCGTCAGATGGCAAAACACTATCCTGGTGGAAGCATCCTTTTTACCATGATGATGAACTGCGCTACCATTGAAAAGGCTCTTCAAGTCTTTGTTCGTTACCATCGTATAATGGCGGACATCATCCAGCCTCAGTTTCAAAAAACAAGGGAGGTGACTCATTTATCATGGGAAATATCAACACCGGAATTTTACACTCAATCACACTTATCAGAAGCTCTTTTGTGTACATATTACTCTATTTTGAACTTTCTCAGCCAGGACGAACTGACGCTTATAAAGGTTTGCTTCACACACGTCGGGCCAAGTGATCCGATCGATAGAAATGAATATCAACGCGTGTTCAACGCACCCGTACTATTTGAAGAGAAAAAAAATGAACTGATCATAAAAACTGAGAGTTTAGACATAAAAATTGATCTGGCCAATCAGGATCTTTATAAGGTTCTTGAACGACATGCCACGCAGATTGTTAATACCATGCCCAAAGAAAAAAAATGGTCAAATAAAGTATTGGCATTAATCAGTGATATGATCCTTAAGGGGGATATACCCGATATTGAATCTATTTCCCGAAAACTCGCAGTTAGCAAACGCAGTCTTCAAGAAAAACTTAAAGTTGAAGAAATCAGTTTTCGCAACCTTCTCGAAGCAATACGTAAACAGATGGCTATTGATAATTTGGCCAAACAGGATGTTAGTATTTGTGAAGTGGCATTTATGTTGGGGTATTCAGATCAAAGTGCCTTTAACCATGCTTTCAAGCGATGGACCGGACAAGCCCCAAAAGCCTATATTCAAAAATTAACCTAATGCAACTTTTTTTCAACAAAGCCCCTTGCTTGAAAAAAGGATAATCACTATCTTTGCTTATTCCTGCAATTTGTGGCTATCTTCTGAAGTCAGATCAAGGTTATATACCTTTTTAAACTCTTCAATTTTTTTTAAGGATTTCTCATTGAAGGGAGCTTTCCCTTCAAACGCGTGAAGCACAATCCCTTCAATCAAATCACCCAGAGAAATATCATGATAGGCGGCAAATCCTTTTAAGACTTTTAAAATGCGTTTTTCTATACGGACTCCGGTCTGGGTACGTTCAATTTTATATTTATTGTTTTTATCCAATATCAGATCCTTTATACAATTTATAAGCAATTATACTTAATGGCAACAATACTAAACCACATAGATAAAGTAAATTATTAAGGCTGAAAAATTCCAATAAAAATCCAAAAACAATCATTGCAAGGGGTATTGAGCTATTACCGATCGAACCTGCTATTGCAAAAACTCTTCCTGCAAATTTATTATCCACATTTTTCTGCAAAAGAGTTTTAAATGAAACACCTGCCAGGATAATTGAACACCCTAAAAGAACAAACAAAGGCAGATACGCAAAAACAGACCCAATTAAAAAAGTTTCAGGAAGTGTCATTAAAATCAATATAATGCCAATCAAAAAAACACTTGTAAAAAGGACTTTCCCCTCATCCCAGGATATGGCTTTGATGCTCAATACAAAAGTTATCAGTATTGTACCAAAACCAAATGATGTATGGAAAAAGCCAAGAGCCTGCGGCCCATTTTCTTTAAAAGACAATGCAATAACCGGTATAAACACTTCGATGTATCCAACAAAGAAATGTATTACACAAACCATAAAAAGAAGAACCATCAAAGATTGATTTTTAAAAATATATCTATATCCTTCGATCAGTTCTTTTGTAAACGTTGCTTTTGGCTCTCTAATCCTGCTATTTGAGGGTAGTTTTAGAAACAATTCAAAAATTGCTGATAAAAAAAATGAAACAGCATTAACAGCAAATATGGTAGTATATCCAAAGGCTGCTATAAAAATACCACCTACAGCAGGACCGATAATTGTTGAAAATCCGTTAATAAATTGATGTTTTGAGTTTGCTTTTATCAATTCATCCTTTTCAACAATCTGGGGGATAACCGCAGAGATAGTAGGGTCAAAAAATGCTGAATTAATAGATAAAAGTACCTGGGATATTATAATCATATAAAAATTTAATAAACCGGCAAAATAAAAAAATGCCACAAATGAGATTATTATTCCCCTGAAAAAATCAGCTCCTACAATGATCATCTTCCTATTGCAGCGGTCTATAAATGTTCCGGACACAAGGCCTAAAATTAATGAAGGGATTAGAGCCGCTGCAAGTACCGCACCCATCTTCACTGTTGATCCGGTAGTATGAAGTACCATAAATGACAAGGCAAGCATGTAAAATTTGTCTCCAGCCTGTGATACAAACTGGCCTGCCAATAAAAGATTTAAATTCTTGTTGCTTTTTTCCAATACCATTCTCCCTCTTAATGTTATCAAGGTAACATGGTAACAAAATAATGCATTGCTGTCAAGAAACATTCCTATACTTAAAAATCGATTGCATTTGCCAGATTTATGAAAATCAATTATTCTGCACAAAACTCAAGGATTATTATCCTATGGTGGAGTATTTGGATGGCCCAATTATCAAGGATACCAAAAATATACTTCACCAAATTTTTGTCAAAAGATACTGCAAACAGATGCAAGTATTCTTGAGTTGTCAATCTGATGAAAATCTAATTTTGTAAAATTGCAAGGTAACAGGTTTATGAGTATAGGAATAATCAGAGAAGATACGAAAA